>JANXZP010000230.1 GCA_025355485.1 Pseudomonadota bacterium | reverse complement strand
GTGGTGTGCATGGCGGGTTCCGTGGTCGATGCGATGGCGTGAGCTTGCGATCATGCCGCATCGGACGTACGCGTGCAGCACCGTTGTTCGCGCGCGATTGCGCGATGTGGGGAACCCCGCCGCTTCAGCCGTCGGTATTGGCGTACACCCACTCGCGCAGGCGAACGGCGTCGTCCGGCGAGATGTCGATGAAACGAAAACCGATCCACATCACGTCGTGCGGGCCGTCCTGCTCCGACCACAGGTGGTGGGCGCCGATTTCGTAGCCGTGCTTGTTGCCGTGGTTGTCGTGCAGGGTGAAGCGGAGCTGGTACAGGGCGTCGTCCGTCAGCGCGCGGTCGGCCTGGATCAGGATGCCGGTTTCGGACAGGTTGCCGATGCGCCCGACGACCGCTTCGGTCATCACATCCTGGACTTCGACGGTGCGCT
This sequence comes from Pseudomonadota bacterium, assembly GCA_025355485.1. GTDB lineage: Bacteria > Pseudomonadota > Gammaproteobacteria > Xanthomonadales > Xanthomonadaceae > SZAS-103. Next base: position 3,115 of record JANXZP010000230.1, on the reverse strand, counting down.
CGGGATTGCGCCGGTGCTTGCGGCGGTATTCGTTCATGGCCGCGATTCCGGCGGATGCGTCCGCGAGGATTCGCCGCGCAGCACGTCGACCACGCGGTGCATCGCGCGCGCGAGCAGCGATTCCTGCTTCTGTTCGACCACCCGGATCTGTCCGCGCGCCATCGCGCGTGCGAGCGTGTCGAGCGTGTAGTCGCCCACGCGCTGGCCGCGATGATTGATGAACAGGCAGTGGCCGGTCGCGAGACTGAACCACGACAGCCGCCGCCGCACGCTGTCGCCCTGCTGGTTGGTGACGAACTCCAGCCACGTGCCGAACTGCAGCTCGCGGATGCGGTCCATGCATTCGGTTTCCTGCGCATTGAGCGGTGGCAACTGGAATCCGCTGATCTTGGCGGTGGCATGTTCGCCCAGGCGCGCGCGCGCCTTGAGCTTCATCGCGATCTCGGTGCGGCTGGTCGGATCGTCCGCGGCCTCGCTGCCGGTGGTCAGGCGCTGTCCGATCGCGGCGGCTTCTTCGGCGTGGTAGCCGACCTGCATCAGCGATTGCTCGACGTGCTGGCCCAGGTCGGCGGTGTGCTGCGGATCGCCCGGGGCGACGCGTTCGCCTCTGGCGGCGGCGGAGGCGTAGGCGGCGAGTTGGCTGGCGACTTCCACCTGTCGCCGCCATTCGTCGGAGTCTTCGCCATGGCGCAGCGCAGTCAATGCGAGTACATCGCTCCAGGCCTGGTTCATCAGTGCGCTGGTGAACTTCGGCAGCGGGTGCGCCTGGATGATCTCGTCCATGATCTTGCTGGCGTGTTGCTGCGCGACGGTGAGGCGCTCCTTGCCGCGCGCGGCCTCGACATGCCGGCGTTCGGCGACTTCGGCGCGACGCATCACCGCTTGCGTGTGGTTCGACAGATCGGTCAGCAAGGAATTGAACAGGCCGATATCGCCATCGAATTCCTGGCTGATGCGTTCGACCAGGCGTTCGACATTGCCGATCAGTTCGCGGTCGGCGGGATCGTCGCCGGCCCAGTACGTGCCGGTTTCGGCGACCGCATCGAGCATCTGCCGCGCCGGGTGTTCTTCCTGGCTGAAAAAGTGCTTATCGCGCAAGGCCACGCGCAGCAGTGGCACCTGCATCTTGTTCAACAATTTCGACGCCGGGCTGTTCGGGCGTACGTCCTTCATGATCTCGTCGAACAGCATGCCGACCAGGTCGATCGTGTCGGTATCCTCGTTGGCCAGCGCGGGCGGCGGATTGTCGCCGGTGATCTGGCGCAGGTGCGCGAGCAGATCCTGCTTGACGTGACTGATCGTAAGCGGCGCGGCATGGCCGTCGACCATAACCGGCGCGCCCGGCCGGCGCTGCAGCAGGCCGAGCACCGATTGCACGTCGGTGGCCGATGCGACCCCCGGCATTCCCATGCCGTGTCCGCGCGAGGCGGGGGCGGTATCGGGTCGCGATGCCCGGAGCAACTCGCGCAAGTCGGTGAAGATGTCCTCGTCGTCCGCGACCGCCGCACGCGGCGTGTGGATCGCATCGCCAGGCCAGCCGGTGAATGCGGACGACAGCGCGGCGGCGACGTGCGCGGGTGATACCGGCTGGCCGCGCTGGCCGGTCAGCGGCGAACGCCCCGGCGATGTGGACTTTGCGTTGGGCGTGGTCGCCGCCGCCGCATCCGCGCCGCGCGGCGCCGCGCGGAAACGCGTCGGTATATAGGTCAGGTTCGGCAACACGCCCTGGTTGATCAGGTAGGCATTCACCACCTCGACCAGACGAGCGTAGTCGCCCATGAGATGGCGGTCGAACTGGCGGAACAGCAATTGCCGGTGTTCGGTATTGAGCTCGAAACAATGGCTGGCGCTGCGCAGGTGGCGGCACAGCGTTGCCGGGCCGATCGGCATCGTTGCCGAATCCATCGCCGGTTTGCCCGCGATCACGCCGAAGCGCTGGCTCAGCAGGAACAGCGGCAGGCTCGCGCGGATCTCGGCGCGCGTCGCGATCTCGTGCAGCAGGGTGGTCTCGTCCATGTCGACGTCGTCGACCAGGCTGAGCTCGGTGAAATCCGGATCCTCGGCCTTGGCTTGGCTCGAGTCGCGCACGCTGGCCACTCCCGCTTCCAGCGCGGCGATGTAGCGCGGCATCAGGTCGAAACGGCCGCGCTTGATGGTGCCCAAAGCCTCCAGGCAGCCGAGCTGGATCTCGGTGCTGCGCGCCTGCTCGGCCAGCTTGAACAACTGTTGCTCGAAACCGTCGAGGGTCGCGACCAGGCCACGGTCAAGCTCGCCGGTGACGAGCTCGAAGATGCCTTCCAGCAAGGTGCGCACGCGCCGCGGAAAGGTGCGCGTCGAGAGGGTGACGTGGGCAGAGCTGGGCGTTGGCATGGGGGAAGTCGTACCGGACATCGAGGAACCCTACCCGGGCGTCCGCTTGATTCTATGTCACCTGCCGTACCCCCGCCTAGCGCTGCGACCGAGGCTCATTCCCGCGGTCGCCAAGGCAGGCCGCATTGGATGTTGCGACCAGGCCTCAGTCGCCCGGTCGCCACAACAACGTCAACTGCAGGTTGCAGCCAGGCGTGTTGTAGCCGTGCGCGAGTTCGTACTGCTCGTCGAACAGGTTGCCCAGTCGCGTTTCCACGCGCCAACCCGGATGTAAGTTCCAGCCTGCCGCGACATTCAGCAACGCATAGGACGCCAGGTGATCGATGCCGAAATCGCGACGAGCCGAAGTTGCAAGAGCATCGACCGAAAGATCAAATCCGTTGCCGAAGTCGTAGCGCAGGTCGGCATCGAGCTTGCGGCGTGGACGTCGCAGCAGATCGAGGCCGGTGCCTTCGTCGCGCGCGCGCTGGATGGTGGCCGCCGCGCCCGCGCTCCAGTGCCCTGTCGTATAGCGATAGCTGATCTCGCCGCCGTCCATCGCGGCGCGGTTGATGTTGATCGCATCGAAATTGATGCCGTCGAAGGCGACCAGATCGCGCACGCTGGTATGCCACAACGAGACGTCGAACTTGTGGCCTCTGGTGGGCATCCAGCTCAGTCCCGCCTCGAAGCTGCGTGAGCGCTCGGGCTGCAGCGTTGCGCTGCCGGCAAACAGGCCGAAGAAGCCTGGCGAATACAGTTCGTC
>JANXZP010000225.1 GCA_025355485.1 Pseudomonadota bacterium | reverse complement strand
CAAGGGCGGCCGCCAGTTCACCTTCACCGCATTGACGGTGGTGGGCGACGGCAACGGCAAGGTCGGCTTCGGCTACGGCAAGGCACGCGAAGTGCCGGTCGCGATCCAGAAGTCGATGGAAGGCGCGCGCAAGACGATGGTCAGCGTGGACCTCAACAACGGCACGCTCTGGCATTCGGTGAAGGCCGGCCACGGCGCGGCGCGCGTGTTCATGATGCCCGCCTCCGAAGGTACCGGCGTGATCGCCGGCGGCGCGATGCGCGCCGTGCTCGAAGCGGTGGGCGTGAAGAACGTGCTGGCGAAAGCCGTCGGTTCGCGCAACCCGATCAACCTGGTGCGCGCCACCGTCAAGGGCTTGACCGCGATGCATTCGCCGGCGCAGATCGCTGCCAAGCGCGGCAAGACCGTCGAGGAAATCAGCCATGTCTAATCCGAAGAACGATGCTTGCAAGACAGTCACCGTGCGCCTGGTCAAGGGCATGCGCGGCTGCCGCGAGCGCCATCGCCAGTCGGTGCGCGCGCTGGGTCTGAACAAGATCAACGACGTGCGCGAGCTGATCGACAGCCCCAGCGTGCGCGGCCTGATCAACACCGTGCATTACCTTGTGCGAGTTGAGGAAACAAAATCATGAAAATGAATACTCTCAAGCCAGCCGACGGCGCGCGCCAGGATCGCAAGCGCGTGGGTCGCGGCATAGGTTCGGGCCTCGGCAAGACCTGCGGTCGCGGCCACAAGGGTTCGTTCGCGCGTTCGGGCAAGGGCAAGATCAAGCCGGGCTTCGAAGGCGGCCAGATGCCGATGCAGCGCCGTCTGCCAAAGATCGGTTTTCGCTCCAAGCTCAAGAACGACACCGCCGAAGTGCTGCTGTACAAACTCGCGCTGATCAAGGACGAAGTGATCGACTTCGCCGTGCTGCGCGCTGCCAAGCTGGTACCGAGCAACGCGAAGCAGGCGAAGATCGTCAACAAGGGCGAGATCGCCCGCAAGGTCACGCTCAAGGGTTTGCTGACGACCGCCGGCGCCAAGGCCGCGATCATCGCGGCCGGCGGCAGCGTGGAGTAATCGTGTCGAGAGATCCGAAATCGATCGCGGGCCTGGCCGGAGCCGGCAAGTTCACCGAACTCCGCCAGCGTCTGCTGTTCGTCCTCGGCGCGCTGATCGTGTATCGGCTCGGCACCTACATACCGGTGCCGGGCATCGATCCGGCGCAGATGGCGCGGTTGCTTGAACAGCAGCGCGGCACCATCCTCGACATGTTCAACATGTTCTCCGGCGGCGCGCTGGGGCGGATGAGCATCTTCGCGTTGAACGTGACACCGTACATCACCGCGTCGATCATCATCCAGCTGCTCGCGCAGATCCTGCCGGGCATGCAGGGCCTGCGCAAGGAAGGCGAAAGCGGCCGCCGCAAGATCACCCAGATCACCCGCTATTCGACCGTCGGCCTGGCCATTTTCCAGTCGCTCGGCGTCGCAATCGGATTGGAATCGCAAAAGATCGTCTTCAATGCCGGCCCCGGTTTCATCCTGACCGCGGTGGTCGCGCTGACCGCGGGCACGATGTTCCTGATGTGGCTGGGCGAACAGATCACCGAGCGCGGCATCGGCAACGGCGTCTCGCTGCTGATCTTCTCCGGCATCGTCGCCGGCCTGCCGCATGCGGTGATCTCGACCATCGAGAAGGTCGGCAACGGCGAGATGAATCCGTTGACCCTGCTGCTGGTCATGGCTCTGGTGCTTGTGGTGGTGTGGTTCGTGGTGTTCGTCGAAACCGGACAGCGCCGCATCACGGTGAACTACGCGCGCCGCCAGGGCGGTCGCCAAGCTTACATGAACCAGACTTCGCACCTGCCGCTCAAACTCAACATGTCGGGCGTAATCCCGCCGATCTTCGCGTCCAGCCTGATCATGTTTCCGGCCACCGCGGCCGCGATGCTCTCGAAGGACGGCAGTTTCTCGTGGCTGCGCCGCATCGCCGACGCGCTGTCCCCAGGCGAGCCGCTGCACATGCTGCTCTACGGTGGCCTGATCGTGGGCTTCGCGTTTTTCTACACGGCTCTCGTCTTCAACTCGCAGGAAACCGCCGACAACCTCAAGAAGTCGGGCGCGCTGATTCCGGGCATCCGTCCGGGCAAGGCGACCGCGGATTATGTCGATAACGTGCTGACCCGGTTGACGTTGGCCGGCGCGCTGTATCTGGTGCTGGTCTGCCTGCTGCCGGAATTACTGCAGTCCAACGCGGGTGTTTCGTTCTACTTCGGCGGCACTTCGTTGCTGATCGTGGTGGTGGTGGTGATGGACTTCACATCGCAGATCCAGGCCCACCTGATGTCGCACCAGTACGAGAGTTTGCTGAAGAAAGCCAATTTGAAAGGCGGAGCCAAATCGCGCTAGCGCGGATGGCGTCACCACACCTTCCCAAAGCCGGGAAGAAAAATGGGCGATTCGCGCGACGCTTCACGCGCGGATTGGCCGGTCGATTGCCCGCGCTTGAGTAGCGCGGGCCGGCGGAAGAATCGGGCAACCGATGCCTCCGCCACGACCGGCCTCTCGCCGGAGCATGGGCACACTCCCCATGCCGGGTTCCAGGGCGTTTGCGCCTTGGCACTTCATTCCAACCTGAAGCCCTGTTATCATTTCCAGTCCACCGCGCCCGGCTTCACCGCCGTGCTGCCAAAATCACTGTTGGAGATCGCCTGATGGCGCGCATTGCCGGTGTCAATCTTCCTGTCCAGAAGCATGTCTGGGTGGGTCTGCAAAGCATCTACGGGATCGGCCGCACGCGGTCGAAGAAGGTCTGCGAGGAGGCCGGCGTGAAGCCGTCCACCAAGATCCGCGACCTGACCGAAGTCGACGTGGAGCGCCTGCGCGCCGCGGTCACCAAATTCACCGTCGAGGGCGACCTGCGACGCGAGGTCGGTATGTCTATCAAGCGCCTGATGGACCTGAGCTGCTACCGCGGCCTGCGCCATCGTCGCGGACTGCCGCTCCGCGGCCAGCGTACCCGCACCAACGCACGTACCCGCAAAGGGCCGCGCAAGGCGATCAAGAAGTAAACCCTTCTCTTCGATCATCGAAGAGTCCAGCGAATTCAGGATTACAAAATGGCAAAGCCAGCAGCAGCGGCCAAAACGAAGAAGAAGATCAAGCGCGTCGTCACCGATGGCATCGCGCACGTCCAGGCTTCGTTCAACAACACCATCATCACGATCACCGACCGCCAGGGCAACGCGCTGTCGTGGGCGACTTCGGGCGGCGCGGGTTTCCGCGGTTCGCGCAAGTCCACGCCGTTCGCAGCGCAGGTCGCCGCCGAGAAGGCCGGCAAGGCCGCGCTCGACTACGGCGTGAAAACGCTGGAAGTGCGCATCAAGGGCCCGGGTCCTGGTCGTGAATCCGCCGTCCGCTCGCTCAACAACGTCGGCTACAAGGTGATGAACATCATCGACGTCACGCCGATCCCGCACAACGGCTGCCGGCCCCCCAAAAAGCGCCGCGTGTAATTTTTGCGATCATCCCTGATCGCGAAGATCAAGAGCCGACCATCCTTGGTCGGACTTCTTAAGAGACTGAGAGAATTCAAATGGCACGTTATATCGGACCCACCTGCAAACTCGCGCGTCGTGAAGGCGTTGACCTGAGCCTGAAAAGCCCGGCGCGCGCGATCGACTCGAAGTGCAAGCTCGAACAGAAACCAGGCCAGCACGGCGCTTCCGGCGCGCGCAAGGGCAAGCTGTCCGACTACGCCACCCAGTTGCGCGAGAAGCAGAAGGTCAAGCGCATCTACGGCATGCTCGAGCGCCAGTTCCGCAGCTATTACAGCAAGGCCGCGCGTCGCAAGGGCAACACCGGCGATTCGCTGCTGCAGTTGCTGGAAATGCGCCTGGACAACGTCGTCTATCGCATGGGCTTCGCGGTCACCCGTCCGCAGGCGCGCCAACTGGTGTCGCATTGCGCGGTGCTGGTGAACGGCAAGTCGGTGAACCTGCCTTCCTACCAGGTCAAGGCCGGCGACGCGATTTCGCTTACCGAGCGCGCTTCGCGCCAGTTGTCGGTGCAGGAAGCGCTGACGATTTCCGCGCAGATGGATCTGGTTCCGACGTGGATCGAAGTGGACGCCAAGAAGTTCAGCGGCGTCTTCAAGTCCGTTCCGGAACGCTCCGACCTGCCTTCGGACATCAACGAAGCGCTGATCGTCGAGCTGTACTCGAAGTAATCCATCGTAGAAGCCTGGCTCCAACAGCACTGCTGCTGCACCGTAATTCATTCAGGAGTACGCGTAACCATGTCGGTTTCCGCCCATCAGGTGCTGCGTCCGCGCGGCCCGAACATCGAACGCATCACCACCCACCGCGCCAAGGTCGTGATCGA
>JANXZP010000214.1 GCA_025355485.1 Pseudomonadota bacterium | reverse complement strand
CCGGTCGCGACGGATCGCTGATCCAGCCGCTCCACGAATCGGCGTACAGCCGCGCACCGCGCAGGCCGGCGTGTTCCATCGCCAGCAGGTTGACGCAGGCGGTGACGCCGGAGCCGCACATCTGCACCGCGCGATCCGGCGCGCGACCATGCAGCAACGCACGAAATTCGTTCGCGAGTTCTTCGACGGAGCGATAGCGTCCGTCGTGTTGCAGGTTCTGCGCGAACGGGCGATTGACCGCGCCCGGCACATGGCCGGCTTTTTTGTCGAGCGGTTCGATTTCGCCGCGAAAGCGCTCGGCCGCGCGCGCGTCGATCAATAGCGGCGTGCCGGCGTCGGTCGGATGCAGGAATTCGTCGGCATCGGCGAGCAGCGATGCATCGTAGTCGGCGGCGTACACGGTTTGCTTAGGCTGCGACACGTCGGTATTGATCGGCAAACCGAGTTGCGTCCAGCGCGCGAACCCGCCATCGAGTACTGCGACACGCGCGTGGCCGAGCAGACGCAGCAGGAACCACGCGCGCGCCGCCGCCATCGCGCCGTCTCTCGCGTCGTACACCACGACTTGATGCGAAGGCGTGATGCCCCACGCGCCGAGTCGTGCGCAGAAATCCTTCGCCTCAGGCAGCGGATGCCGACCATGTCCATGGCGCGCATGATCGGACAGGTCGCGATCCAGATGCGCGTACACCGCGCCGGGAAGGTGGCCAGCGAAGTAGTCGCGCTCACCCTGCCCCGGATCGCCAAGACCGAAACGCGCGTCGATCAGTGCGAGGTCGGGCCTTCCGAGAACGCCTGCAAGATCTTCCGCGGAAAGCAGCGTGTCCCAGCGCATCGATGTGTCGTTCGCGCTCATCGCACCGCCTCCAGTCGCTCGCGCAGATTGACCAGCATCGCCGCAGTCGCGCCCCAGATGCGCTGGTGCTCGAACGCGTACTCGTAATAGCGTCGCGTCTTGCCCGCGTACTCGCGTTCGACTTCGCGGATGTTCGATGCATCCATCAGGTAATCCAGCGGCACTTCGAACACGTCCGCGACCTCGCGCGGATCGAGCTTCGGCGTGAAATCAGTCGCGACGCACGCGACCACCGGATACACATGGAAGCCGGTGATGGTATCGAACGGATCGAGATAGCCCAGCGGTTCGGCCTGCTGCGCAGGGAGTCCGATTTCCTCGCGCGCCTCGCGCAACGCGGCAGCGACCGGATCGGCGTCGTACGCCTCGATGCGACCGCCCGGGAAACTCACCTGCCCCGCGTGATGGCGCAAGTCGTCGGTGCGCAGGGTCAGCATCACCTGCCATCCGGCGGGGCGCGGAACCAGCCCGATCAGCACTGCCGCCGGAACCAATGCGGATGGTTCGGGCAACAGGTCGGCAAGTTCCTCGCGATTCCGACCCGATCCCATCGGCGGCGGCGACAACGGATGCAATGCGCGTCGATAGCCATCGACTTGCGCGGATACGTGCATCGCGTGTTCGGCGGCGCGCGCGGGCAATACCTCATCCATGTAATGCAGCCGCGATGCCTCGTCGAGCGACATCCACCCGGCGATTTCGCTGCCGGTGCGATGGCAACCGTCGCAATAACCGGCGGCGTCGAGTCGGCAGACACCGATGCAGGGGCTAAGGATGGCTGGATTCATGCGTGCGATTTTACGCGCGCATCACTACGGCCACGCACGCGTCAATCAGGTCTGCGTCGATTACGCCTGCCTCGATTACTTCAGCACCTCGACCAGCTTCATGTCGAACAGAACCGCCTGGTTCGGACCGATCGGCGAATCCGCACCGCTGCCATAAGCCTGCTCCGGCGGCAGCACGATTTCCCAGCGCGCTCCCTGCCGCATCATCGGCAGCACCTGCTTGATGCCAGGCAGCGGCGATGCACTGATCGTCATCGTGATCGGTTGCGCCGGCACGCTGCCTTCGCCGTACGTGCTCGCGAAAACCTGGCCGGTGGAAATCGATGCCTTGTACATGATGCGCACCTGGCTATCCGCGCGCGGGGTCGGGCCGTTGCCTTCCTCGATCACCCGGTACTGGATGCCGTTTGGCAGCGTCTTCACAAAAGCCTTGGCATGGTTCTTCGCCATGAACCAGTCGCTGGCGGCCTTGTTTTCCGTGGCTGCCTTGTCGAAATCCGCCTTGACCTGCGCCAGCAACCGTTGCTGCATCGCCTGCAACACCTGCGCCATCTGCTTGGCGGGCAGCGCCGGCTTGCGGTGCGCCATGCCATCCTGGATCGCGCGGTACAAGGTGGCCTGGTCCACATCGACCTTGTGTTCGGCCAGGCTGCGGCCGAGGTCGTAGCCGACCGCGTAACTCACCTTGCCTTTCTCGGAGCTGACATCCTGCGCCAGCGCGGAGCCGACACCCAGCACGGCCATCGCAACGGCCAGCAAACGCAGTTTCATCGAAACATCTCCAATCGAACGAACGCCATTGAATGGCAAGGAAATCGTGGCGCCGCAACGCAGGAAATCGCGCGCGGAGCATGAGCAGGCTAGGATAGCCGTCGCCGGACCGAACCGCCACTGAGCTTGACCGCCGGAGGATCCTGGAGTTCCGCCCACGCTCGTTTAGGACACACCATCGCCCATACCAGGATCCCACGCATGAGCCACGATGCGACCTCGCCGCAACACCTGCTGATCGAAGACCGCGGCGCCGTGCGCGTGGTCACCATCAATCGCCCGGACAAGCTCAATGCGCTCAATCGCACGGTGCTCGACGAATTGCACGCGGCGTTCGCGCAGATCGCCGACGATTCCAATGTGCGCGTGGCGGTGTTGCGCGGCGCAGGCGGCAAGGCCTTCGTCGCCGGCGCGGACATCGCCGAACTCGCCGCGCTGAATCCGATCCAGGCGCGCGATTTCTCGCGTCGTGGCCAGCAGATGATGCGGCGGATCGAAACCCTCGGCAAACCGGTGATCGCGATGATCGGCGGTTACGCGCTCGGCGGCGGCATGGAACTGGCGATGTGTTGCCATCTACGGATCGCTTCGGATACCGCAAGGCTCGGCCAACCGGAAATCAATCTCGGCGTGTTGCCGGGCTTCGGCGGAACCCAGCGCCTGCTGCGGCTAGCCGGTCGCGGTGCGGCGCTGGAGTTGTGCCTGGTCGGCAAGCCGATCGATGCGCAGCGCGCGTACGAACTTGGCGTTGTCAATCGCGTTGTGCCGTTCGAGCAACTGGAAGAAACAACCTTCGCGCTGGCAGATCAACTGGCTGCCGCCGCACCACAGGCCTTGCGCGGCATTCTCGACGCGATCCTGATCGGCGGCGAATGCGGGATCGATGCCGGACTCGACTACGAAACCCAGGCATTCGCCGTGTGCGCATCGACCAACGACATGCGCGAAGGCACTTCGGCATTCCTCGAACGCCGCAAGCCGAGTTTCCACGGCGATTGA
>JANXZP010000207.1 GCA_025355485.1 Pseudomonadota bacterium | reverse complement strand
GCCCGCGGCGTCCAGCCGTTGCTGGTATGCATCGCGACTCGTGAGCGCTGCGCGATATTGTTCTTCGGTATCGCAATAGATGACTGAGCGATATTGGGTGCCCGCGTCGTTGCCCTGGCGCATGCCCTGGGTCGGGTCGTGCTTTTCCCAGAACGCGCGCAGCAGTTCGTCGAACGAAATAATTTTCGGGTCGTACACCACCAGGACCGTTTCCGCGTGGCCGGTCTGGCCGGAGCAGACCTCGCGATAGGTCGCGTTCGGCGTGCTGCCGCCGGAATAGCCGACCGCGGTAGTGAACACACCGGGCAGCGTCCAGAACGCGCGCTCGGCGCCCCAGAAACAACCCATGCCGAACTGCACCTGCTGCATGCCGGCGAACGCGCCCTCGCCAGTCCCGCCCTGGATCGGACGTCCGTGGACGTGGTGGCGATTGCTCACTTGCATCGGGGTGTCGCGTCCGGGTAAGCGATCAGTCGCGCGCGGCATGCGCTGCTTGTGCGCGCCGACGCCGAGCAGGGTTTCGAGCAGGTTGGACACGTGGGATTCCTCGTTGGAACAACAGGCGCTATTCCACCAGCTCTGGCGCTAAGTCGTCGTGACGATCCGCCGGACTCCGACCGCGCATGCTGCCGACGAAGATCCCGCACAGCGACAGCAGAAGGCCCGCCCATTCGATCGGTCGGGTGACGCGATGGAACAACACGACGTCCATGAGGAACGACAGGATCGGCTGCAACAGCAGCAGCAGGCCGACCACCGAGATCGGCAGTTGCGGCATCGCGCGCGAGATGAACACCCAGCCCAGGCACTGGCCGACCAGGCCCAGCGCGACCAGCGCGAGCAGCGACTGCGCATCGGGAATCGCGAACGCTTCGCCGCCCGCCAACGTCATCAACGCCAGCACGCCCGCACACAGCAGCGATGTGATCGCGAGCAGTTGCGACGACGCCAATGTCGAGCGTTCGCGCTGCGCGTGGCGGAAGCTCAGCATGTAGGCCGCGTAGCAGAACGCGGTGAGCACGCCGAACAGCACGCCGAGCTGGTAATTGTGGCTGGCCTTCGACCAGTCCTGCCCGATCAGCAACCACAGGCCGCCGAACGCGAGCGCCAGCCCGACCAGGAACTGCCAGCTCAATTTCTCCCGATGCAGCAGCACCCCGGCCAGCGCCATCATGAACACCTGCAGGTTGCCCAGCAGCGTCGCGAGGCCGGGTCCGACATCCAGGATGCTGCGATGCCAGAAGAACAGGTCGGTCGCGAACGCCAATGCCGGCGGCAGCATCCACAGTGCGTCGCTCGCGCGCACCGCACGCCACTGCTTCAACGCGACCAGCGCGATGCTCAGCATCATGCCGCCGAGCAGCATCCGCCAGAACGCCGAGACCGTCGGCGGCACGTGCGCGAGCTTCACCAGCACGCTGGTCGTGCTGATGAACGCACCGCCGGCGATCATCATCAGCAACGGGCCACGGGGGATGACTGATTTCATGGAAGGCGAGCTTACGCGTTCGCACGTACGCGCGTCAGCCGATGCCGCGCTCGATCAGGCCGGAACGCCGATCCAGTCGTCGTCGCCGATATCCTGTTCATCGGTCGTGGTGGCCGCGCGATCGAGTTCCAATTCGGCCAACACGCCGTGCGCCTCGGCTTCGCAGGCTTCCGGCACGCACAACGCCAGCATGCCCGACACCGGCAGTTCGCCGATGCCGCCGGTGAGGAATTCGCCGCGCAGGTACACCGGCAGGCCGGCTTGTTCAAGCACGCCCTTGACCAGGTGCGCGTCGATGATGTTGTCCGGCTCGTACACCACGCGCATGCGCTGCTCCCGCTGGCTTTCACGCCAACAAGCATACGCCTGTCATGCATTGGCGGAATCGCGCGCGCGCGAAGGCGACCGGCTAAACTGTGCGTTCTTTCATCCAGTACCACAACGCATGAATCACAGTCCGCAAGCGACGCCCGACTCCGCGCCAACCGACGCCACCCGCCGCGATTCCATCCGCGCGGATTTCATCAGGCAGACCGTCCGCGACGGCCTGTCCAGCGGCAAGCACACAGTGATCCGCACGCGCTTTCCGCCCGAGCCCAACGGCTACCTGCACATCGGCCACGCGAAGGCGATCTGCCTGAACTTCGGCGTGGCGCAGGAGTTTTCCGGCGCCTGCAACCTGCGCTTCGACGACACCAATCCGGCGAAGGAAGATCCCGAATACGTCGAGGCGATCAAGGACGACGTCCGCTGGCTCGGCTTCGAATGGGCCGAGTTGCGCCACGCATCGGATTACTTCGAGGTGTTCTATCGCAGCGCGCTGAAGTTGATCGAAGACGGCAACGCCTACGTCTGCGACCTGACCGCCGAGGAAGTGCGCGCATATCGCGGCACGCTGACAGAACCCGGCCGCAATTCGCCGTATCGCGATCGCAGCATTAAAGAGAGTCTCGACCTGTTCCGTCGCATGCGCGCCGGCGAATTCCCGGACGGCGCGCGCACGCTGCGCGTGAAGATCGACATGGCGTCCGGCAACATCAACCTGCGCGACCCGGCGATCTATCGCATCAAGCACGTCGAACACCAGAACACCGGCGATGCGTGGCCGATCTATCCGATGTACGACTACGCGCATTGTCTTTCCGACGCGCTCGAAGGCATCACCCATTCGCTGTGCACGCTGGAATTCGAAGACCATCGCCCGCTGTACGACTGGTGCGTGGACAAGGTCGACCTGCCGAACCATCCCGAACTATGGGACTGCCTGCCCGCAGCCGGCCTTCCGACCGCTCCCTCCAAGCCGCGCCAGATCGAGTTCTCGCGGCTCAACATCAACTACACGGTGATGAGCAAACGCAAGCTGATCGCACTGGTCGGCGAAGGACTCGTCGACGGCTGGGACGATCCGCGCATGCCGACCTTGCAGGGTTTG
>JANXZP010000206.1 GCA_025355485.1 Pseudomonadota bacterium | reverse complement strand
GTGCCGATCCGCCATTGTTCCTTCGTCCTGCCGCCCGACGCGAGGTAATCCACCAATGCGTGGCGATCCTCGATCGGTGCATCCTTGACATTGCTCGGACCCGACACTGTGTTCTCCCCACAAGGACTGTGCGATGCCGGCGTGCGCCGCGGGCGGCCTGCCCTACAATCGCGAAGCCCGCAGTGTACTGCCAGCCGCGATCTAAACAATGTGAAACGCTTCGTCACACCGCCAGCACGAATGCGCATCGCATCGCAGCTGGGCGTGCTGCTGTGTGTGTGCGCGAGTGCTTCGCCGCGCGACGGCGTGCTCGATCGCGGCAACGGGCCCGAGCCTTCGACGCTGGACGCGCACCGCTGCCAGGAAGTCGCCTGCGGCAACGTGCTGCGCGATCTGTACGAAGGACTTATCGCCGAAGGCGCTGACGGCACGCCGATTCCGGGAACTGCCGAGCGCTGGGATGTTTCCAGCGACGGGCTGACCTGGTCGTTTCATCTTCGTGCCGGATTGCGCTGGTCGAACGGCGAAGTATTGGACGCGAGCCAGATCGTCGCGAGCTTCCAGCGCGCATTTGCACCGGCCACGACCGCGCCGTTCGCGGAACAGTTCGGCGCATTGCGTAATGCCGACTCCGTGCAGAAAGGCAAGCTGCCACCGACCGCGCTCGGCGTGGAAGCGACCGATGCGCGTACCGTGGCGTTCCATCTCGTGCGGCCCGCGCCACTGTCGCACTTGTTGCTGCTGCCGATCGCGTATCCGGTGTACTTGCCGGCGGTGCAGCGCTACGGCGCGCAGCACACGCGGCCCGGAAACCTCGTTGGCAACGGCGCGTATCGATTGCGCGCGTGGTTGCCGCAGGCGGCGATCACACTCGAACGCAATCCGCAGTTCCACGCGCCGGCTGCGATTGCCGTCGTGCGCTACGACGTCACCGAGGATGCGGGCAGCGAGCTCAAGCGCTACCAAGCCGGCGACCTCGACCTCACCGAAACCCTGCCGCCGCAGCCGCTCGCGCAACTGCGCGCGCGTTTCGGGAATCAGTTGCGGATCGAACCGTACCTGGGCGCGTTCTGGTTCGGATTCAACGTGACCAAAGCACCGTTCGACGATCGCGACAGGAAACACTCCGCACTCGCGCTGCGGCAGGCGCTGTCGCTCGCGGTGGATCGCGAAAAGCTCACGCTGTATCTCACCGGCTTCGGTGAGAAACCCGCGTTCGGCATCGTGCCGCCACAGGTCTCCGGCTACACCGCGCCAACGATTCCCGCTGCGCACTGGACGCAGGTGCAGCGCGAGCACGAAGCGCAACGGCTGTTCCATGCGGCCAGTTACACGAGCAACGATCCACCGACGATCGAACTGCGCTTCAATACCTCGGCCCTGCATCGCCGGCTCGCACTTGCGGTCGCGGCGATGTGGCGCGAGACGCTCGGCGTGCACGTCACCTTGCGCAACGAGGAATGGAAAGTGTTCGTGCAGAACCGCCGACAGCGCACGATCACGCAGGCGTTCCGTGGCGGCTGGATCGCCGATGTCGATGACGCGCGCAATTTTCTTGCCGCATTCGCCAGCAATAGCGCGTTGAATTGGACCGGCTGGCGCGATCCGAAATTCGATGCCTTGATCTCGCAAGCGGATGCCGAACCTGATGAATCGCGACGCGATGCATTGCTCGCGCAAGCCGAAGCGCGACTGCTTGCCGCGCAGCCGGTGCTGCCGCTCTACTTCTACACATCCAAGCGCCTGGTGAAACCGTGGGTCGGCGGCTACAAAGCGAATCCGCTGGATCATCATGCGAGCCGGTTCCTGACATTGAAGGTTCCGGCGCAATGATTCGCCGTATCGCGCGCGCGTTATTCGAAGCGGCACTCACCCTGTGGCTGCTCGCGACGCTGTGCTTCGCGTTGCTGCACGCCGCGCCGGGCGGGCCGTTCGATACCGAGAAGGCCGCTCCGCCCGAAGTGCAAGCAGTGCTTGCCAAACAATACCGGCTCGATCGCCCGTTGCCCGTGCAATACGCTTCCTGGCTCGGCGATGTCGTGCGTGGCGATCTCGGGCCGTCGTTCCAGTATCCGGACTATCGCGTCAGCGAACTCATCGCACTCGGCCTGCCGGTGTCGGCCCTATGCGGTGGCATTGCGCTTGTCATCGCGATCGGAATCGGCGTGCCGCTGGGATTGATCGCCGCGCTGCGTCGCGGCCGCGCTCTCGATCGCGTGCTGATGGGATTGTCGGGACTCGGCCTGGCGATGCCGAAATTCGTGGTCGCGCCGCTGCTGGTGCTGTTGTTCGCCGTCACGCTGCACTGGTTGCCCGGCGGTGGCTGGGATCCGGACACGCCATGGACCTTGCTGCGCAGCGCATTGCTGCCCGCGATCGCACTCGCGTTGCCGAACCTCGCCTACTGCGCGCGCATCAGCCGCGCATCATTCCTCGACGTGTTGTCCAGCGATTACCTGCGCGCCGCGCGAGCACGCGGTTTGTCGCCGTCGCGCATCCTGCTCGCACACGCATTGCCACCCGCAATGCTGCCGGTGATCGCATGGCTGGGCCCGGCGCTGATCAACATCGTCAGCGGCTCGGCGGTGGTCGAACAGGTGTTCGGCATTCCCGGCATGGGCCGTTACTTCGTGCAGGGCGCATTGAATCGCGACTACACGCTGGTGCTCGGCGTGGTGCTGGTGGTCGGCGCACTGATCGTGTTGATCAACGCGCTGACGGATGCGTTGCGTGCGTGGATCGATCCGCGGTTGCGGGATGGGTCGTAGCCCGGGTGGGACCGCAGGCTGCTTGCTGCGCGCGTTGACAGGAAACACCTTTTCATCCACGCAATGACGCCGTCACCGCGCCTCGCGCATAATCGTGCGAACACGGAGGCAGCATGCACAACGGCTCGCTCGGCATCGTCCTGGTCTTCCTGCTTGCAGCGGTGATCGCGGTGCCGCTGTTCCGCAAGTTGGGGCTGGGCGCGGTGCTGGGCTACCTCGCGGCCGGCGTGGCACTGGGGCCGCAGGGCATGAAGCTGGTGGATGACCCGACCAGCATCCTCGGCGCGTCCGAATTCGGCGTGGTGATGCTGCTCTTCATCATCGGCCTGGAGCTCTCGCCCGCGCGGTTGTGGGTGATGCGCAAGCGCGTGTTCGGCATCGGTGGGTTGCAGGTCGCGCTGACTGCGGCCGCGCTGGGCGGATTGCTGCTCGCGTATGGGCTGGGCGGCAAGCCTGCGGTCGTGGTCGGCATCGGACTCGCGCTGTCGTCCACCGCGGTCGGATTGCAATTGCTCGCCGAGCGCAAGGAACTGACCACCGATTTCGGCCGGCTCGCGTTCGCGATCCTGCTGTTCCAGGACCTGGTCGCGATTCCGTTGCTGGTCGCGATTCCGTTGCTCGGCGAAACGCAATCCGCGCAGCATGCGATCCCGCTGTGGCAGGCGGCGTTGCGGGCACTGGGCGCGATCGCGGGCGTGGTGATCTTCGGACGCCCGCTGCTGCGGCAGCTCTTCCGCG
>JANXZP010000201.1 GCA_025355485.1 Pseudomonadota bacterium | reverse complement strand
TTGCCGATCGGGCCGGTGTGCGGGCCAAGGTTGCCCGAGACCAGTGCCTGGTCGGCCGGCACGATGTTGTAGCGACCGTCGGCCCAGATCATGCGTGCGTTGTTCCAGCCCAGCACCATCTCCAGCAGCGACAGCGCCTGGTTGGCATTGACAGGGCTGGGCGTGGACAGCGTCACCGTGCCCTGCACGCCCGGCGCGATCACGTAGTTCTTCTGCAGCAGGTCGCCAAGGATCGCCTTGACCACCGCGTGCAGCGATTCGCCCTCGAAATTGAACGTGGTCTCGCCGGTCGCGCCGTTGTCGGTTCGCGGCTCGGAGGCCGCTTGGGTATTGATCGTCTGCCCGGTGCCGGCGGTGATGGTCGGCGGAATCCGCGGCGGTGGTGCGGTCTCGAACGACTTGCTGTCGTCGTCGGCAATACACGCGCAGCCGGCGGCGGCAGCACGGCGGCGCGATTCATGCGCGGACGTGGCGCATCGACGCAGCCAACCAGTGCGGTCAACGCCGCACTGAAAAACAGCGCCGCGAATCCGGTTCGCGCTCCTGGACGGCCGCACGCGAGGGTCGGCGTTGCGGAAATTTTCGGAGGGTAGTGGTTCGATGGGATCATGTTCGATGGGCTCATTCGATTCACTTTACCTTTTCTCGTTCGGCGGCGACGCATCGTTGGCCATTTGCGCCTGCTGGCGGCGCGCTTCGATGCGTTTGCGGATCTGTTCGGCTTGTTGGGCGGCTTCGACGGCGGCGTTGTTCGCTTCGTTCGCGGCTTCGTTTGAAGGTTGCTGGATGGTGGCATCGGACACTGTCGTGGGCACCACGTTGACATTGTTCGCGAGCACGGCCGCGTTCGGTTGCGGCGGCGGTCCGAGCGCGCCGCTGGCGACAACCTGCGGGGTCAGGCCCATGCGCGTGGGCATCTCGCCGCCGTGGCCGTCGAATACACGCAGGACAAGATTGGTCTGGCCCTGCGAACCGCCGTCGAACACCGCCGAGCGCGGCGTCATCGCGACCAGTTTCCAGCCCGCGTACGGACCTTCCAGCGCCTGCCCCATGCGCGCGCGGAAACTCTGTCTGGACTGCGTATCCTGCACGATCGCGAGCTGCATTGTCGGCGTCATGATGATGCTGGTGAGGATCACGTTGAACGGCTGCGCCGATGTATTCTGCCCGGGCACATGCACGGCGATGGGTTTGCGATCGATGTAAAACAGTGGGCGGTCGGCCGCTGCCGCGTAGTCTTCGCGCGGGCCGAGCGGTGGATGCGCACTGGCCTGCGCGATGTTCGGCAAGGGCGGAACCCGCGACTGATCGTCGGCAAGCAAATGATAACGCCCGCCGAAACCGCTCAGCGCGACGATCGCGCACAGCAGCGCCCAGCCTGCGATGGCGACCAGCAACCAGCCACGCGCGTCGATCCTAATGCTGGGCATCGGCGCCTTCGCTCGCAGAGGCGTTCGGCACGCCGACCCCGGGGCGCAGATAGCCGGACAGGTCGAACGCGATGTCCAGCGGCGTACTGGTGTCGGGCGCGCCGTTCTGGGTCACGAAGCCGACCCGGCTGATGATGTTGAGGCTGGACACGAACAGTTGCGGACGGCCGCCTTCGAGCGCGTGCAGCAGCGCGCTGAATTCGCTCATCCCGCACAGCAGGCGCACCTGCACGACCACGCGTTGATAGCGTTCCGGAATGCTCGAAGCGGTCGGGGTGCGCTGGCTGATCGTGCAACTGCTGTGGTCGGGGCTGACCGCGCCGACTTCCGATTCGATCCGCTGGGTGAGTCCGGCCTGCGCAAGCTCGACGCTCGCTTCGGGCAGGAACGCCGGATTCGATGCCTCGCTGCGGCGCACTTCGGCGAGGCGTTGTTCGATCGCCGGACGCTGCTGCGCAAGCATGCGGAAACGCAATTCCTGTTCGCGCAAGTCGTCCATCTGCTGGCCCATCGCCGCCATCGGCGCGGTCCACCACCAGTGGAGGCCGATCCCATAGGCCGCCGCTAGTGCGAGCAGCAGCAGGACGATCGCGTACGGGCGGCTGCGTTCAGCGCTTGGCAGGCGCATGCGCATCTCCTGCAGGTGTGGTCGCCGCGATTGGCGCAGATGCGAGCTCGGCGACGAGGGTGAAACGATCGCGCTTGGTCGCGGCATCCGTTTGCACGCTGCCGCTGAGCGCGGGCGCGCGCAGCAAGGTCGAGGACTGCAATTTCGCGACCAGGCTCGGTGCGTCGGTGCTCTGCCCGGTCAGATAGACCTGGCCTTCCTGCTCGCTGAAACGCTCCAGATAGGTGTTGTCCGGGATGCGTGCGCTGACATCGGTGAGCACGGCCAGCATCGGCGGCTTGGCGGCGCGCGTGCGGGCGAGGAAATTCGCACCATCGGCGGATTCCTCGAGCTGCTTGCCGAGCGCGCCGACCAGGCGTGCCTGCCGGTGTTGCGCAGCGACGATGGATTCGAGTTGCGCCAGCGCGGCGCTGCGGTTGTCGAGCGTGCGCTCGAGCGCGAACAACAAGGCGATGGCGGCGATCGCGGCCAGCCCCAGGTGCAGCCACAACGCGCGACGGTCGGGCGATCGGCGGCGATCCAATGGCAGCAGGTTGCAATGCAGTGGGCTGCCCGGCCGGTCGTGCGCGTTCGCGTCGCGCACATCTACACCGCTGAGCTCATCGGCGAGCGCGCCCAACGGCGTAAGCGCGGCTTCGAGCCGGTCTTTGGGCAACACCAGCAACTCGACCTGCGCCATCTGGCTGGCGTCGTGGACACCGAGCACGCGGCTGTCGTACACGACCTGGTCGGCGCGGAACGGTGTTTGCCGATCGAGTTCGTGCGCGACCACGTCGCGCAGGCGTTCGATCGCCGCGGCCGGCAAGGTAATCCGCCGCCGCAGCAACTGCGCACCGGGCAGCAGCAACCAGCGCGGTCGTTCGACGCGATGGGCGCCGAGCGCCGCGTCGACCTGTGCGGACAGATCGCGGTCGGTACCCAGCGGAATGCTCGCGAGCAACACTTCGCGCCCGCCCTCCTCGATCCGCAGTTGCAGCACGTCGTGTTCCACGACGTACAGAACGCGCGCCTGGCCTTCGGCGAACAACGTGCGCCAGGAAGCGGGAAACAGGCTGGCGAGCTCGCCCCACCACCAGCGCATGAACTGGTGCAGCGGGCTGCGCGCATAGCGCGCGCGCGCGCGCTCCAGTGGTGCGCCCAGGCGGTCGGTGAGGGATTGAGCTGCAGTCATCAATGCGTAGCCATCAATTTGCTTCCCCTTCCCGCCATTGCAACGGCACGTACAACTGGCCGAAAGGTCCGGATTGCGAAGCGCGCACGATAGCATTCACGGTCAGGCTCGTGCCGTCGCGCAAGTGCACGTGGCTGGAAATATCATAGGTTCCGGTGCCTGGCTGCACCACAAACGGCTGCCCGTTCGGCAGCGCGGGCGGCGCGCCGGGCGCTCCGGGTCGCCAAGCTTCGCGCTGGCTCCTGAACAGATCGGCATTGTCCGCGCTCAACCCCAGCGCCTGCAGCACGGCGGCGGGCGCGAAACTCGGGCTGGGCTCGCCGCTGGCATACACGGTCACGTTCGGTTCGAGTTTCTGGTACGTCGCGAAATCCATGCCGAGTACGCGCTGCAGTTCGGACACCGTCTCGTAGGGTTTGTTCTTCGGCCCGAACGCAAGTCCCGCGCTGCTGTAGTCGCGCAACTCGGCGCCGCCGGGCGTGAGCAGGTCGTCCGGATCGCGGTAGTCCACGATCGCCGCCGCGAGGGCATGCGCGCGCGGCTCGTGCACGCCGAGCGCGAGCAGCAGCCGTGCGAGCAGTTCCGGCGATGCAAAGTTGAGATCGATCTTGCCGGATTCGTCGAGCACGCGGATTTCGATCTTCGCATCGCCGAGCGCGAAATCGTATTTGCGCCCATCCGGCACCCAGCGTCGCGCGTTGTCCGGATACGACATGCGCAGCACCGCGTATTCGATGCCCGCCTGTGCGGCCTGCCGCGCGATCAGCGCCGCACGCAACTGATGCGCCTGCAGGGCCTCGATCCGCGCGCTCTGCGCGAAACCGCCGATCACCGCGGTCAACAGCACCAGCAGCCACAGCACGAGGATCAGCGCCACGCCGCGCGCTTGGTGCGAACCGGACGCGATGCGACGCGAGCGATTCACTTGCCGCCTCCCTGCACAGTTGGCGCAGGCAGATTGGTTCCAGGCGCAGCGTCTTCGGCGCGAGCGCGCGCGAAACCCAGCGGCAGCGCGGTCGCGAATGCGGGCCATGCGCGCACCGGGTCGGTGAAGCGCAGTTGCAGGCGAACCTGCAACGGCAATTCCGCCGGGCGATTCCAGTGCGTCTCCCATGACCCGATCTTCGCGTCGGTGCCCAGCGCGCGGTATTCGAAATGCGCCTCGCTGATGCCATCGAGCAGATCCTCGGGTGCGAGCTTGTCGTCGTAGGCGAACGGTTTTTCATCGACCAGCATTGCGTACGCGAATTGCAGGCGCTGGCCGTCGCTGTCCGCAGCCGATGGCACCAGCTTCAGCGTCAGCACGTACGGACCGCCGCGCGAGAGATAGCCCGGCATCGCCGCGACGAAGCGCACCCTGTCGCGCGCGCCATCGAAATAGGTGACTTGCTGGCTCCGCGCATCGCGCGCGAGCACCAGCGGCTGCGCGGCTTGCAAGGTGCGATAGAGAAAACCCTGCACGGCGCGCAGATGCTCGTTGCGCGCAGCGGCGAGTTCGGCGCGCTGCACCGATGCATTCGCCGAATGCAGGCTCGCGAACGCGATGGTCAGGCCCAGCGCGAGCAGCACCGTCGCGAGGATGATCTCGATCAGCGTGAAACCCGTCGCGCGGCGCGGCGACGTCGGGACGATACGTGGACGTACACCAACGTTCATTGCTGGCCGCCTTGCGCAGGCGCGTAGGCACGCAGGGTTTCGACGCGCAGAGTTTGCCCGGTTTCTCGCGAATCAGGTCCACGCGCGCCCCACTGCATCTGCAACACCACGCGCACCATCACGTTGTCGACGAGGTTCTGCACGCTCGTATTGGTCGCATACGGATCGCCGCGCGCGGGCGTCGGCAGCAGCGGCTTGAACGGCGCGATATCCAGCGTCCAGCGATAACGTCCCTGCTCGAACATTCCCTGCGTGCGGCCCGGCTGCAGACGCCTGTCCGCGCCGAGCGTATCGAGCAGGCTTTGTGCATACAACGTCGCTTGCGTTGATTGCGAGGAACGCGCGACCGAACGCACGCCGCCGGAAAGGATCGCGAGCAGCAGGCCCAGCCCGATCGCGAGCAGGGTGAACGCGACCAGCACTTCGAGCAGCGTGTAGCCGCGTTGCGCACGCGCAGTCATGGCGCTGCATCCGGCAAGCGCGCGAGCGTGACTTCGCCAGTCAACCAGCGCACGTCCACGCGCCAGCCGACGCCCTGCGTGCGCAAGCTGATGCGGCCGCCGGTCGCCGATCCATCGGGGAAGAAACGGATCGCCGCATTGCGCGCGCCGGTTTGCTCCTGGCGCACGCCATCGAAGCTGACCTGCAACGACGACGGCAGCGTGCCGTGATGCGTGCCGGTGATCCACGAACGCTTGTCCAGATCCATCTCGAAACGCTGCGGCACGCCGGTGGCCAGCGCCTGCGCGCGGGTGTAGCGCAATTCGGTCGCGATCGTGTGCGCCGCGCTGCGCAACTGGCTACCGCTGCGGCCGACACCGAGCAGCCCGACAGTGAGGGTCGTGATCGCGGCGATCAGCACGATCACCAGCAGCAGTTCTATCAACGTAAATCCGCGCGCGCGCATCGCCGTGCTCATGTCGCTACGCCAGGTCGCCATTACTGGTGATGGATATCCGCGTCAACGCTGTCGCCGCCGGGCTTGCCGTCGCGGCCGTAACTGAGCAGGTCGTACGGCCCGCTCTGGCCGGGCACGTGGTACTCGAGCGGATGGCCCCATGGATCGTTGAGTTCCTGCGGTTTCGCGTACGGGCCCAGCCAGCCCGCGCTGTTGCCCGGCGCCTTGACCAATGCATCGAGCGTCGGCGGCAGGCTGCCGACATCCTGCTGGTATTGCTCGACCTTGCTGGCCATGGTGTCGACCTGGGTTTGCGCGAGCTTGAACTTCGCCCGATCGGAACCACCAAGGATGCGGCTGCCGACGATCGTCGCGATCAACCCGATCAGCACGATCACGATGATGATCTCGATCAGCGTGAAGCCCTGGGCAGGACGTGCGTAATGCGCTTGCTTCAGATGCGAAGTTTTCATGGATTGCATGTTCGAGTTCAACCTATCGAGTTGGTGAGGTCGTACAACGGGATGATGATCGCGAGGATGACCACGCCGACCACCAGGCTCATCGCCACGGTCAGCGCGGGCACCAGCGCGGTGAGGAAACGGTCCATCGCCTGCGCCGTTTCGCGATCGAAGGTGTCGGCGACTTTCAGCAGCATGCCGTCGAGCTCGCCGGATTCCTCGCCGACCTGCACCATCTGCAGCGCAAGCCGCGGAAACAGGTCGCGACGCGTCAGCGCATGCGACAGGCCGCTGCCGGTCTTGACCTCGTCGGTAGCGACATCGACCGCTTCGGCGAGCACGCGATTACCCAGCACGTTGCGCGCGATGGTCAGCGCTTGCAGCAGTGGCACGCCGTTGCGCACCAGCGTGCCGAGGGTGCGCGCGAGCCGCGCGGTTTCCAGGCGCACGACCAGCGAGCCGAGCAGTTTGCGGCGCAGCATCCACGCATCCAGCGCGCGCCGCCATGCCGGGTCGCGGCGCTTGCGATCGAGCCACATCAGCAGCGCGACCAGTGCGATCGGTAGCAGCCACCAGAATCCGCGCACGATGTTGCCGACGCCCAGCACGACCTTGGTCAACAGCGGCAGTTGCGCACCGAGGCCTTCGTACATTTGCTGGAACTGCGGCACCACGTAGCCGAGCAGGAACAGCAGCGACAGCGAGATGATCGCGACCAGGATCGCCGGATAGATCAGCGCATTGACCACGCGCGCGCGCAACGAGCGGCTGCGTTCGAGATAATCGGCGAGACGCGCGAGCGTTTCGTGCAGGCTGCCGCCGACTTCTCCCGCGCGCACGGTGCTCACGTACAGGCGCGAGAACACGCCGTGCTGCTGTTCCAGCGCGGCCGACAGCGAACTGCCGCCGCGCACGCCATCGCGCACGTTCGCGATGATTTTTTTTGCATCATTCGACTCGGGCAGGTCGAGCAGGATCGCGAGCGCGCGATCCAGCGGCTGGCCGGCGCCGAGCAGCGTGGAAAGTTGTTCGGTGAACTGCAGTACCTGTTCGGGGCCGAGCGTCTTGCGCTGGAACCACGTCGTCCAGCTTACGGCGGACGCGACTTCGTCCGAACGCCTGGCCTCGACCGGGATGTGCCCGGCTTCCTGCAGCCGGCCGATCACTTCCTCCGCGCTCGCGGCTTCCATCTGCCCGTACAGGGATTCGCCGCTCGCACTCAAGGCCTGGTAACGGAACTGCGCCATCACGCTTCCGTACAAACCCGAAGCACTTCCTCGATGGTGGTCAAGCCTTGCAAGGCTTTCACCAAACCATCCTCGTACATCGTGCGCATGCCTTCAGCGCGCGCGGCGGTTTCGAGCTCGCCCATACCCGCGCGCTGCATCACCAGGCGGCGCAAGGCGTCGGACATCACCAGGAATTCCATGATCGTGGTGCGGCCGAGGTAGCCGGTCGGCGTGAGCGCGGACGGTTTCGGTCGCCACAGATAAATCGTGCCTTCGGGCTGCAATTTGCGCAGGCCGAATTCGGCGATCACTTCCGGCAACGGTTCGTAGCGCTCGGCATGCGCGGATTCGATCCGCCGCACCAGCCGCTGCGCAAGGATGCCGTTGATAGTCGAGGTCAGCAGGTAATCCTCCACGCCCATATCGAGCAATCGGCTGATGCCGCCCGCCGCATTGTTCGTATGCAACGTCGACAGCACGAGATGGCCGGTGAGCGCGGACTGGATCGCGATGCGCGCGGTTTCCAGGTCGCGCATTTCGCCGATCATGATGATGTCCGGATCCTGCCGCACGATCGAGCGCAGCGCCTGCGCGAAATCGAGCCCGATGGCGGGCTTGGCCTGGATCTGGTTGACGCCGACGAGCTGGTATTCGACCGGATCCTCGACAGTGATGATCTTCACCGCCGGCGTGTTGAGTTGCGATAGCGCGGTGTACAGCGTGGTGGTCTTGCCGGAACCGGTCGGACCCGTCACGAGCAGGATGCCGTGCGGCTGTTCGAGCACCTTCTTGAACTGCGGCAGGAATTCGTTTGTGAAACCGAGCGAATGGAAATCGAACACGATCGATTCGCGATCGAGGATACGCATGACGACCGATTCGCCGTGCGCGGTCGGCACCGTGCTTACCCGCAGGTCGAGTTCCTTGCCCTGCACGCGCAGCATGATGCGGCCGTCCTGCGGCAGCCGGCGCTCGGCGATGTTCAGCCGCGCGAGGATCTTGATGCGCGAGATCACCGCAGCGGTGAGGTTGGCCGGCGGCGATTCGACTTCCTCGAGCACGCCGTCGATGCGGTAGCGCACCTTGAGGCGATTCTCGAACGGCTCGACGTGGATGTCGGACGCACGTGCCTCGACCGCGCGCTGGATCACCAGGTTCACGAGCCTGATGACGGGTGCTTCCGAGGCCAGATCGCGCAGGTGTTCGACGTCGTCCTCGTCGCCGCCGGATTCGTCCGACAGGTTCTCGACGATCGTGCCCATCGCGCTGCGGCCGCTGCCGTAATAGCGCTCGATCAGGTCATCGATCTCCGATCGCAGGCCGATGCGCAGTCGCACCGTGCGGCCGGTCGCGAGCGCGACGGCTTCTGCCGGGTAATCGTCCTGCGCGTCGGCAACGAGCAGGTCGACCGATTCGGCATCTTCGCCGATTGGGCAGACGTGGTGCTGTTTGAGGAAACGGATCGAAACCTGCACTGCGGGCGGCGTGTCGGCGCAATCGCGCGCGGCGATCAGCGGCAAGCCCAGCACTTCGGCGCTGGCCTCGGCAAGGTCGCGCTCGGACACCATGCCCAGCCGCGCGAGCAGCGAAGCAATGCTGCCGCCGGATTCGTCCTGCAGGCGGCGCACACGACCGAGGTCGGTATCCTTCAGGCGGCCGCGACGCAGCAGCGCATCGACGATGCGCTCGTCGAGGCCATCGTGCCGGCCGTTGGTCTTTTGATCGTCCGGCAGGACGTCGGCCGCCGTCGCGTGCTGGGTGTGTTCGGTCGTCACTGCGTTCACTGTCCGTCCGCGCCTGATCCGACACGCACTGTAGCAGCCGACCGCACTAGCTGGCAGCCAGCGCATTATCCGCGTCATAAAAAACGGAAGGGGCCTTTCGGCCCCCTCCGCGTATCCCAGCATGTTGCGTGAAACTTACCAGCCGAAGCCCACACCGGCGCCGACGGTGTTCTCGCCATTCGAGAACGCGCCGCCCAACGTCAGCGTTGCAGTTGGCGTCAGCAAGCGCTGATAGGCAACCGAGAAGGCATTTTCGCCGTTCTTGTGGCCATAACCGACTGCCAGGCGGTTCTCCGAAGCGATACCGGCGGCACTGGCGGTTGCCATGCTGATCGCCGTTTCCATCGAACCGAGCTTGTTGATGCGCTTGTCCAGGATGGTATGCACTTGATTCAACTGGAACAGGTTCACCGCATCGTTCGGATCGGTTGCGTTGGCGACATTGGTGATCTGGCGGAAGTTGCTCGCCGAACCCACCGACACCGTATCGGGACGCGTGTTGGTCGAACCGGCGCCCAACGAGACCGAGTTGGCCGACGCCGTCGAACTGCCCGCACCCAGGGACGTCGAGCTGGCGCCCGCTGCCGAGCTGCCGGCACCGAAGCTGGACGCACTGGCACCCGAGGCCGAGCTGCCTGCACCCACGGCGGTCGAGTTGGTGCCCGAGGCCGAACTGCCCGAACCCACCGCGGACGAGTTGTTGCCGGAAGCCGAACTGTTGTCGCCGAGGGCGATCGCATGACTGCCGGTCGCCGAACTGCTGTAGCCGACCGCGGTCGAGTACGTTCCCGAGACATAGCTGTTCGCACCGACCGCCACCGAGTAGGCGGCATCGTCTGCAACCATGGCGTGGCTGCCGACCGCGACGCTGAAGTCCGATTCGACGTCTGCGTGTGCGCCCACCGCCGTGTCGCCAGGACCGGCGGCGAAGCTGCCATGACCAAATGCAGTGCTGTCCGAGCCATATGCGTGGGCGTTGTAACCACCTGCCAGCGAAGCGTAGCCGGTGGCACGCGCACCCGCGCCGAACGCACTGGAGTTGTCGCCGGTCGCGAACGACTGGTCGCCAACTGCAGTGGACGAACCACCGGTGGCGTGTGCAGCCTGACCGAACGCGGACGAACCCTGGCCGCTGGCATAGGCATCGGTACCGACAGCTGTCGAACCGAAGCCGTAGGCATGCGCCTTGTGGCCTTCCGCCAGCGAGTAACCGCCGGTGGCGTAGGCACCATCGCCGAATGCGCTGGAGTTGGTGCCGCTGGCGAGCGCGTCGTCGCCGACTGCCGTCGCCGAAGCACCGGTGGCCTTGGCATACGCACCCACCGCCGTCGAGGCAAAACCAGTCGCCTTGGAATGTTCGCCCAACGAGGTTGCGCCGAACGCGGTAGCCGAACTCTTGTAGCCAAGTGCCGTCGAGTAGTCACCCGATGCATTGCTGAGGTAACCATTCGCGGTGCTTAACCTGCCGCTGGCGTTGCTGTACGCACCGGTCGCGGTGCTGCCAAAGCCGGTGGCGTTGCTCTTGTTGCCGGTCGCGGTGCTGTAGGTACCCGTCGCATTGCTCAGGTTGCCCGTCGCCGTGCTGTAGTTGCCCGAAGCGTTACTCAAGTTACCGGTCGCGGTGCTGTAGGCACCCGAAGCCTTGCTGTAGGCGCCGGTGGCGGTGCTGCCGATCTTGGTGGCGTAGGCGTACGTGCCGGTCGCGGTGCTGTAGGCGGCGGTCGCTTTGGCATAGGAACCGGTCGCTGTGGACTCGTAGCCAGAGGCATAGCTGCTCGCACCGGTGGCGACGCTGAAGACGCCGCCAGCGTAGCTGTTGAAGCCGGCGGCGGTACTCTTGGTACCTAGGGCGTAACTCTCCGGGCCGGTGGCGCTGCTGAAGGAGCCCTTGGCGGCGCTCAGGAAGCCGGTTGCGTTGCTGGCAGTGCCGCTGGCGAGACTGTAGTCGCCGAGGGCAGTGCTGGACGAGCCGGAAGCAACAGCGTGCGAACCATTCGCCGTGCTGAAGGTACCGCTGGCGCTGCTGAAGGCACCGGTGGCGCTGCTCTGGGTGTTGCCGGCAGAGCTCTTGTAACCGTTCGCATTGCTGCGCGAGCCGCTTGCCGTGCTGTACGCGCCGCTCGCCGTGCTGGCGTAGCCAGATGCCGTGCTTTGGACACCGAGAGCGGTGCTCCTGTAGCCACTGGCATTGCTGGAATAACCAACGGCGGTGGCGCCGTAGTCCGAAGCCGAGCTGTAGTCACCCACGGCAACCGAAGATATTCCCGAGGCGGAGCTGAAATTACCGACCGCGGAGCTGAAATCACCGCTGGCGGTGCTGCTGGCGCCGTCGGCCGTGCTGTGGTAGCCGCTGGCGGTGCTGTTCGCACCGGTCGCGGTGCTGTGCGCTCCAGAGGCA
>JANXZP010000190.1 GCA_025355485.1 Pseudomonadota bacterium | reverse complement strand
TGAAGGGCGGCCCTGCGAAACTTTACTCTGGCCCCTTTTTCGTCACGGCATCCAGAACGCCGCGAGCTGCGCCACGCCGGGTTCGAGCGCGGCATCGGCGGGCAGGTGCAGCACCGCGATGCCGGCGGTGTGCATGCCGCGGAAATCGCCGGACTGGCCGGTGGTCATCAACGCGGCCAGATGTTCGAAGCCGGGGTTGTGGCCGACCAGCATCAACCGCGGCACGTCGCGATGGGCGTCGGCGAGCGCAATCAGTTCGCCCGGCGTGGCATCGTAGATCGCATCCGCGAGTTCGGTCTCGCCATGTCCGATGGCGTCCTGCGCCAGATCGAGGGTTTCGCGCGCGCGCCGTGCCGGCGAACACAACGCACGGTCGGGCAGGTAGCCGTGATCTCGCAGCCAGACACCTGCCGCTGCGGCCTCGCTACGGCCGCGCGCGGACAGGGCGCGGTCCTCGTCGCCCTGGCCGGGCATCGCCGATTCGGCGTGGGCATGTCGCAACAGGATCAACTCACGCATGTCATGCGACCCTCTTCAGCCATTTGAACAGCGGCGCCCAATCGGCCTGGTGGCTGCGCACCTGTTCGGAACGATAGTCATACAGGCCTTTGCCCAATCCGGCCAGCAGCACGTAGGCCTGGGTATCGCGCAATTGCGCGACCAGCGGGTACGGCCACGCCTTGAGCAGATCAAGCGTGTATTGCGAGGCGTTCGTCCACGGCTTCATGCGATTGGCGACCAGGCCCACGTGCAACTTACCCTTGCGCACGCGCGGATGCTGCGCGAGCGAATCTAGGAACGGCACCGTCGCTTCGATGTCGATGGTCGATGGCAGGATCGGCACCACCACCACGTCCACTGCGTCGAGGAAGCTCGTGAGCTCATCGGCCATCGCGCCCGCACGGCCGTCGATGATTACGCGCTGGGCATCGTCCGGCACCTTGTTGCGCCAGTCGCGGCGAGTTCCGTCCACCCCCAGCACCGCGTGGTCCATGCCGGCGCGCTTCTGGCACCAGTGCAACGAGGAGCCCTGGCGATCGGCGTCCACCAGTACCGTGCGCTTGCCATCCACCGCGTAGTGCGCGGCAAGGTTGGTGGCCACCGTGGTCTTGCCGACGCCGCCCTTGGAGCTGGCGACCAGGATCGTTCGCATGGACAGGCCT
This sequence comes from Pseudomonadota bacterium, assembly GCA_025355485.1. Lineage (GTDB taxonomy): Bacteria > Pseudomonadota > Gammaproteobacteria > Xanthomonadales > Xanthomonadaceae > SZAS-103. Next base: position 1,602 of record JANXZP010000190.1, on the reverse strand, counting down.
CCGCTGGAAGAGCTTCACTCTACCATCGGGCTGCGGGGCGGCAAGCGGTGACGTTCAGCGCGCGGGGTCGGTGTAGTCCGGATCGACTTTGAAGTCCGCCGGCGCGCGTAATGCAATCCCGCGTTCGTGCAGCAAACGCTCCATGACCTGTGTTTCGCTGGTGCTTTCCAGCCATGCGGCGCGCCAACGCTGCAATGCGCCGGCCGATGCCTCCGGCCCGATGTTCGCAAACTGGTTCTGTCTCCAATAGGCATCACGGATGCGCTGCTGGACCTGCGCATACTCTTCCGGAGCCGCGGTACGCAGCCACAGCCGATTACCGATCATCACGTCGATCAGGCCAGTGCCACGCTCGGCAAGCAGGCGACCGACCGTATGGCAATCGATCGCGCGTTCGGCATTGATACTCGGGTCGGGTGTGCGGCAATAGTCCAATAACGCCTTGTATCCGGGGCCCGAAGCCGATCCGTAGGCCGCGCCAATCGTTCCGCCCAGCAACGTGGCCGAAGCTTCCGGCGTGGCCGGCCCTCCATCTTGGTACGACTGCAGCAACCTGTGCGGCAGTGAGCGCAGCGCGAACGCCGTAAGCATCCCGTGCACCGAGTCTCCGAAATGCCAGTCGAACCGCGCTGCATGGGCCAGCCGCGCGAGCGCCGTGCGCTGCCGTTCCGTGTCTCTCCCATCCTTCGCGCGCTGCATTTCAACGAGCCAGACCGCACCGTTGTCGGCATCGACGACGCGCAGTCGTTCGTATGCACCGCCGGTGTTACATACCGCTTTGCGTGCAGGGCAGTTCGGGCTCATCGCGGCAAGCCACAGTGCCCATGCGTCGTTCGCACGCAACGCCTTGGCGAACTCCGCATCAGCACGATCCAGCAATGCATCCGAAGCCGTCGCTTCGCTCGCGGCCAACTGCGCCGATGCAAGATCGGGATTGCGCAACCGATATCCGTCGCCAGCTGCCCAGTAGAGTTGCGCGGCGATCACATCGGCATGCGCACCACCGTGTTGTTCCACCAACTGCGCGAGCGCTGCCTCGTGGTCTTTCAGCGCTTGCGCATCCAGCGCCGCTTCGTGTTGCTTCCACCAGTCCCCCACGGCCTCCACAGCGGCGCTCAGTCGCGCCTGGAACATCAACCCCAGCAGCGCGAACAACATCGCGACCAGCAGCATGCGTTTCATCGGATGGAACTCCATGACTTCATCGAGACGTTCGCGACCGACACTCGTAGCCAGATCGGGCAGCAGGTCGGCGAACACCACGCTGGCCGGGCCACGGCCTGCGCGCGCGGCCTCGCGGCAACGGTCGCGAAAAGCCTGGAGCATGTCCGCGCCCCAGCGTTCGCGATGACTGCGCGGATACAACCAGAGTGCCCCGGAATACAGCCGGCACAGCGCTGCAATCCAGTTCGGATCGTTCGATTTGCGCATGCTCATGCCTGCGCCCAGCGCGCGTGTCGTGAAGCGAACCGCACCAGGCGCGACATGCGCGCGGTCTCGGAGCGCACTGATATGCGTCCCGACGGAGTGAGTCGGTAGTAGCGACGGCGTTCGTCGTCGTTGTCCGCATCCGGCCGCTCATCGGTTTCCTCGACCAGCCCC
>JANXZP010000149.1 GCA_025355485.1 Pseudomonadota bacterium | reverse complement strand
AGCGATCATCGTGGTGCTGTTGCTGGCGCTGGGCTATTTCGGATTCGACAAGTTCGTGCTCGCGCCGCGGCGCGAAGCGGCGATGCTGGCCTCGGCCCGCCAGCCCGTGGCGAATGCAGTCATCGACAAATCCATCGCGGTGTTGCCGCTGACCAACGAAAGCGGCGACAAGGACCAGCAGTATTTTTCCGATGGCCTGTCGGAGAACCTGATCGTCGCGCTTTCTCAGTTTTCAGGGCTGAAGGTCATCGGCCGCAATTCCTCGTTCCGGTTCCGCGATACGAAAGACGACAGCCGCACGATCGGCGCGAAGCTCGGCGTGGCGACGCTGCTTGAAGGCAGCGTGCAGCGCGCTGGCGATGCGGTACGCATCAGCGCCGAACTCATCCGCGCCGCCGATGGACAGGCCCTGTGGTCGCAGAAGTACGACCGGCCCTACAAGGATCTGTTCGCGCTGCAGGACGAGATCACCAAGGAAGTCGCTGGCGCGCTGAAAGCGAAGCTGCTGGCGAATGCTACAGCCGCAGTGCAAACCGACCGCCCCCCTAGCGGCAATCTCGATGCCTATGCCGCCTACATGCAAGGCAATCAGTTCGACGCGCACAGTTCCGAGGCCGATCTGCGAAAGGCGATCGCGCTCTACACCACGGCCACGCACCTGGATCCGCATTACGCGCTGGCCTGGGCTGCGTCGGCGGAAGCGAGTTTCAGGCTGACCGGAGGATTTCTCGGCGGCGCCGATGCACAACGGATCAATGCCCAGGCGCGGGAAGCGACGAAAACAGCGCTGGGGCTGGAACCGAATCTTGCGGCCGCACATGCCGCGCAAGGCGAAATGCTGAGTTTCGTCGATCTGGACTGGAACGGAGCGGAGGACGAGCTCCGCCGTGCGCTGCAACTAGCGCCAAACAACAGCAAGGCGGCCGAAGGCATCAGCGTCCTTCTCGCCGCGCGCGGTCAACCCGAACAGGCGATCGAAATGATCCAGCGGTCGATCGCGACGGATCCATTGCGTGCAATAGGGCATATGTTGCTTGCGAGGTACCTCGCCTCGCTTGGCCGACTCGACGATGCCGAACAAGCGGCCCGCAAAGCGATCGAATTGCAACCTGCATCGGGAATTTTCGACGCAGGGCTTGTCACCATAGACATCCAGCGCGGCAATGCGACGGCGGCATTGGCCGATGCGCAACGGGCATTGCCGGGAATCTGGCAGGACTTCGCCCTGGCGATGGCGCGGCAGATCGGCGGCGACCGCGCGGCCGCGGATGCAGCGTTGCAACTCGTGATCGACAAGCATGCCGACGGCATGGCATTCCAGATCGCCGAGATCTATGCATTGCGCCGCGATCCGGGCAAGACCTTCGAATGGCTGGATCGCGCCTGGGCCAACCGCGACTCCGGCATCCAGTTCATGCTCGTCGATCGGTTCATCCTGCGCTACCGCGACGATCCGCGTTTCGCTGCGTTTTGCAAGAAAATCGGCTTGCCTTCGACGACCACCGCCAAGGCGCTGCCTTAGCGCCGATGATCGGCTGAACCGCGGAGTCGCACTCCTGTAGCGGGACTCGGCTAAACTCTCGCTGTTTGCCCTACCCAGAGGCCACCGTGACAGCACCCACCCCGATCGCATCCGCCGCAACGGCTTCCTCGCTGAAGTACCGCCGCATCCTGCTCAAGCTGTCGGGCGAGGCGCTGATGGGGCGCGCGGATTACGGGATCGACCCGGAAGTCATCAGCCGGCTCGCGCGCGAGATCATCGAGGCGCAGCAGGGCGGCGCCGAGGTTGGGCTGGTGATCGGCGGTGGCAACATCTTCCGCGGCGAGGGCCTGGCGGCCAGCGGCATGGACCGCGTCACCGGCGACCACATGGGCATGCTCGCCACGGTGATCAACGCGCTCGCGATGCAGGACGCGCTGGAAAAACAGAACGCCCGCGTGCGGGTGATGAGCGCGATCAAGATCAACGAAGTCTGCGAGGATTACATCCGCCGTCGCGCGATCCGGCACCTGGAAAAAGGCCGCATCGTGATCTTCGCCGCCGGCACCGGCAATCCGTTCTTCACCACCGATTCGGCGGCTGCATTGCGTGCGGTGGAAGTCGGCGCGGAATTGCTGCTGAAAGCGACCAAGGTCGATGGCGTGTACGACTCCGACCCGAAAAAGAACCCGGGCGCGCACCGCTACGAGCAGGTCAGCTACGACGAGGTGATCGCGCGCAACCTGTTGGTGATGGACACAGCCGCGATCGCCCTGTGCCGCGACCACGACATGCCGCTGCGCATCTACGACATGACCAAGCCAGGCAACCTGATGCGCATCCTCCACGGCGAAGCGGTCGGGACGCTGGTGCACGGCAAGGGCTGACGCGGTACGGCCTGCATCGTCCCGTCCCGAGCCCGTATAATCGGGCGTTCGCCGCAGGCTTCGGAGCCGACCATGCTCAATGAGATCAAGAAGGACGCGCAAACGCGCATGCACAAGTGCGTGGACGTGCTGCGCCATGACCTGACCAAAGTTCGCACCGGCCGCGCTAGCAGTGCGCTGGTCGATCACCTGAAGGTCAACTACTACGGCTCCGACATGCCGCTGACGCAGGTCGCCAGCGTCGCCGTCACCGATGCGCGCACGCTGACCATCACGCCGTGGGAAAAGGGCATGGTCGCTGCCGTCGAGAAGGCGATCCTCGCCTCCGATCTGGGCTTGACCCCAACTACCGCCGGCACCGTGATCCGCATCAACCTGCCCGCGCTGACCGAGGAGCGCCGCAAGGAACTCGGCAAGCACGTCGCCCACGAAGGCGAGAACACCAAGGTCGCCGTGCGCAACGTGCGCCGCGATGCGATGCAGCAGGTCAAGGAATTGCTGAAGGAAAAGAAGATCACCGAGGACGAGGAAGAGCGCGCCGAGGAAGATATCCAGAAGCTCACCGACAAGTCGATCAAGGAAGTCGACGACGTGGTGAAAGCCAAGGAACAGGAGTTGCTGGCGATCTGAGGCGACCGACTGCCAGCCCGATGATCGCCACCGCCTCCGACGACGCGCGCAAGCCGCGGCACATCGCGATCGTGATGGACGGCAACGGCCGTTGGGCCGAGCGCCGCCGCCGTCCGCGCACGTTCGGCCATCGCGCCGGAGCGCGCACGGTGAAATTGTGCGTGCGGTTCTGCCTCGAACACCGCATCGAGGCGCTGACCCTGTTCGCGTTTTCCAGCGAGAACTGGAAGCGCCCGAAAGAGGAGGTCGGCGCGCTGATGTCCCTGTTCCTGCGCTCGCTCGACCGCGAAGTGGACGAGTTGCATCGCCACGGCGTGCGCTTGCGTTTCATCGGCGAACGCGCGCATTTTTCCGCCGCGATCCGAGAGCGCATGCACGGCGCCGAAACCTTGACCGCGGCCAATTCGGCGCTGAACCTGACCATCGCGGCGAGCTACGGCGGACGCTGGGATATCGTGCAGGCCTGTCGTGCGATCGCGCGCGATGCGATCGACGGCGCGCTCAATCCGGATACGCTGGACGAAACCGCGTTCGCCGCGCGGCTCGGGCTGTCCGACCTGCCCGAACCGGATCTGTTCATCCGCACCGGCGGCGATCACCGCATCAGCAACTTCCTGTTGTGGCAGATGGCCTATACCGAGTTGTGGTTCACTGATACGTTGTGGCCCGATCTGGACAATGCCGAACTCGAACGCGCGCTCGCGGATTTCGCGACGCGTGAGCGCCGTTTCGGTCTGACCAGCGCGCAAATCGCACCATCACAAGGGCATCCCGCATGAGCGCTCAGCGCATCGTCACCGCCGCTGTGCTCACTCCGCTGGTCGCAGCGGCGCTGTTATTCCTTCAAACGCCCTACGTCGCGGCGATCGCCGCGGCCTTGTTCCTGTGCGGATTGTGGGAATGGTCGCGGCTGGTCGGCATCGAAGAGCCGCTGCGGCGCGCTGCCTATCTGATGGCGAACATCGCCTTGATGGCCGCGCTTCCATGGGGACACGCGCTACCGCTGTTCGGCATCGTCACGCTGATCGGCGTGATCTGGTGGCTGCTGGCGACCCTGTGGCTGTGGCGAGTGGATTTCGGTCGCGACGGAAGCGGTTGGTCACGTTCGCTCAAACTCGCAGCCGGCAGTTTGTCGATCATCCCCGCGTGGTGCGCGCTGGTCTTGCTACACACTGGCGGCCCGACGGGCCCGCGCTGGGCGCTACTGGCGCTGGGCATCGTGTGGGCCGCCGACAGCGGCGCCTATTTCGTCGGGGTACGCTGGGGACGGAAAAAAATGATCCCGCACATCAGCCCCGGCAAGACCTGGGTCGGGTTGTGGGGCGGTGCGATCGCGGCGGTCGCAGTCGGCCTGCTCGGCGCGTGGCTGCTGATCGGGATTAAACCTGCGCAGCTGCCGTTGATGGCGGTGCTGGCCCTGATCACGCTGGCCGCATCGGTAGTCGGCGACCTGTTCGAGAGCCTGATGAAACGCCATTCGGGCTGCAAGGATTCGGGCACGCTGATTCCCGGTCACGGCGGCGTACTCGATCGCATCGACAGCGTACTCGCGGCCCTGCCGGTGCTGTGGATCGCCAAGGGTTGGCTGGATCTGTGAACAGCTGCAAGCCCATGGGTCGAGAGCTCATGCGACGCGGTGAGCCATGAGGAAAATTGCTCTGCTGGGTGCGACGGGCTCGATCGGCGCATCGGCGCTGGACGTGATCGCGCGGCATCCGGATCGTTTCGCGGCTACGGTATTGAGCGCGGACTCGCGCGTGGACGAACTGATCGCGCTGTGCGCGCGCTTTCGTCCGCAACATGCGGTGATCGCGCAGGCGGAACATTACCTCGCGCTGCGCGACGGACTGCTCGCAGCCGGCCTTGCCACCCAGCCGCATGCGGGTGCGGATGCACTGGCCGAACTCGCCGGCAGCGATGCCAGCGACACGGTGATCGCCGCAATCGTCGGCGCGGCCGGCATGCGTTCCACCCTGGCCGCCGCGCGCGCCGGCAAACGCCTGTTGCTGGCGAACAAGGAATCGGTCGTGCTGGCCGGCGCGCTGCTGATGCGCGCATGCGCGGAACATGGCGCCGAAGTCATCCCGATCGACAGCGAACACAACGCAATCTTCCAGTGCCTGCACGGAATAGGCCCTGCTAACGAACGCGTAGGCAAACTGATTCTCACCGCGTCCGGCGGCCCTTTCCTGAACCGCAGCCGCGCTGAACTCGCGCAGGTCACTGCCGAACAGGCCTGCGCTCATCCAAACTGGAAGATGGGCCGCAAGATTTCGGTGGATTCGGCGACATTGATGAACAAGGGTCTGGAAGTCATCGAGGCGCATTGGCTGTTCGGCATGCCGGCCGAACGCATCGAGGTGCTGGTGCATCCGCAGAGCATCGTGCATTCGATGGTCGAGCATGTGGACGGCTCGGTGCTGGCACAATTCGGCCAGCCGGACATGCGTACGACGCTGGCCTGCGCGCTGGCATGGCCGGAGCGCGTCGAATCGGGCGTCGCTCCGCTGGATCTGGGCCGCATCGGCGCGCTCACGTTCCAGCATCCCGATCGCACGACGTTCGCTTGCCTGGATCTGGCTTACGCGGCGCTAGCTGCAGGCGACAGTGCGAGCGCTACGCTGAACGCCGCGAACGAAGTCGCGGTTGCGGCATTCCTCGATGGACGGATCGGGTTCCTTGATATTCCGCAAGTCATCGAGGCCACGTTAGCTGGCGCCGAAAGGCTGCCGGCCGACGGCATCGACACCCTGCTCGCTGCCGATGCATCAGCACGTCGCGATGCGAACTCGCACATCTCACGACGCGAGCGCATCGCCGGAGCCAGCGCATGAGTACCTTCTTCGGCTCGATCTGGTGGCTGGTCGTCAGCATCGGCATCCTCGTGACCTTCCACGAGTTCGGCCACTTCTGGGTCGCGCGCCGGTTCGGCGTGCATGTGCTGCGTTTTTCGGTCGGGTTCGGCCGGCCGCTGCTCAAGCACGTCGGCAAGGACGGCACCGAGTACGTGGTCGCGATGATTCCGCTTGGCGGCTACGTGAAGTTCCTCGACGAACAGGAATTCGATGTCGATCCGGTCGACCAGCACCGCGCGTTCAACCGCAAGCCGGTGTTGCAGCGCATGGCAATCGCCGCGGCCGGCCCGGCGTTCAATTTCCTGCTCTGCTTCGTGCTGCTGTGGGCGATGTTCGTGATCGGCAAGCCGGACTACCTGCCGATCGTCGGCCGCGCCGATGCGCTGGCTGCGCAGGCGGGATTCGTGCCGGGCGATCGATTGCTCAGCATCGATGGCAAGGACGTACCAACCTGGTCGCATGCGGCGATGATCCTCGCCGGAGCGGCGATGGATCGACATCCGGTGCAGGTCGAGGTCGCACGCGACGACGGCGGCCATGCGATCCGCACCCTTCCATTGCAACAACTGCAGGACGGGATCGACGAATCCGAGGCGTTGACCGACATCGGATTGGTGCCAAGGCAATTCCTGCTGCCCGCGGTGATCGGCAGCTTCGAGCCCGATGCCCCGACCAGCCTGTTGCGCTTGGGCGACCGCATCCTCGCCGTGAATGGCGTTGCAGTGATCGGATTCGACCAGCTCGCTGCGCAGGTACGTTCGCAGGCACGCGCTGGCCAATCGCTGCGGCTGGATCTGCAACGCGGCGGTGAGCGCATCCAGGTGGATGTGCTGCCCAAACTGCGCAATCGCGGCAAAGGCAAGCCTGCCCTGTCGATCGGCATCGGCCCGCAGGAACAACAAGCGAGCTACGACAGCCTGCGCCGATACGGACCCATCGATGCGCTCGGCGTGAGCGCCCACGAGATGTGGCGTCTGACCAGCGAAAGCACGGAAATGCTCTGGCGGATGGTCAGCCATGGCTCGGCCCAGAACATTTCAGGACCCGTTGCAATCGCCCGCTACGCCAACGCCTCAGCCCAATTGGGGCCGGCATGGTTCCTGTTCTTCCTCGCGATCCTGTCGCTGAGTCTGGGCATAATGAACCTGCTGCCGATACCGATCTTGGACGGCGGGCACCTGCTGTATTACCTTATAGAGCTTGTGAAAGGCAGCCCGGTCAGCGAACGCACGCTGGTGGTCGGCCAATACATCGGTCTGGCCATGCTCGGCGGGTTGATGTGCCTGGCGTTCTACAACGATCTGCTGCGACCGCTGTCCTGACATTCCCGCGCCACAACGAACTTCTTCCCACCCGCGGAACCCCTTCCGCGGCCAACCGGATGCACTGATGACGCGTATCGCCGCCCCCCGCCTGCTCGCACTCGCCCTGGCCTCGGCCCTGGCCCTCGCGCCCACCGTGAAAGCGCAGAACTTCGAGCCGTTCCAGGTGCAGGACATCCGCATCGACGGCCTGCAGCGCATCGCACCCGGCACGGTCTTCACCTACCTCGCGATCGAACGCGGCGACACGGTGAACTCCGGCACCGCCGCGCAGGCGATCCGCGCGCTGTTCAAGACCGGTTTCTTCAGCGACGTCGCGATCGACCGCCAAGGCAACATCCTGGTCGTGAAAGTCACCGAGCGCCCGGCGATCGACAAGTTGACGATCACCGGCAACAAGGAGATCAAGACCGACGAACTGCTCAAGGGCCTCAAGCAGATCGGCCTGGCCGAAGGCGAAACCTTCGACCGCCTGAGCCTGGATCGCGTGACCCAGGAACTGAACCGCCAGTACGACAACCGCGGCAAGTACAACGTCGCGATCACCCCGACCGTCACCCCGCTCGACCGCAACCGCGTCGACATCACCATCACCATCGCCGAAGGCAAGGCCGCGCGTATCCGCGGCATCAACATCGTCGGCAACCAGACTTTCACCGACAAGAAGCTGCGCGACAAGTGGGAGTCCAACACCAGCAACTGGTTGTCCTGGTACAAGCACGACGACCAGTATTCGCGCGAGAAGCTGTCAGGCGACCTGGAAAAACTGAATTCGTACTACCTCGATCGCGGCTATGTCGATTTCAACGTCGATTCGACCCAGGTCGCGATCACGCCGGATCGTCGCGACATGTTCCTGACCGCGAATATCGTCGAAGGCGACGTGTACAAGGTCTCCAGCGTCGATATTTCCGGCAACATGATTCTGCCGAAGGAAGATCTGCAGAAGATCGTCCTGATAAAGGCGGGCGACGTGTTTTCGCGGCGCAAGCTCGAGGCGACGGTCGATGGGATGACCCTGACGCTCTCCAATATCGGCTACGCGTTCGCCAAGATCACCCCGGTGCCGAACGTCGACAAGGATGCGCGAACGGTCGGCATCGATTTCCAGGTCGTGCCAGGGCCACGCGTGCAGGTGCGCCGGATCATCTTCAAGGGCAACACCCGCACCGCCGACACCGTGCTGCGCCGCGAGATGCGCCAGTTCGAGGGTAGCTGGTTCTCGCAGGCGGCGGTGGATCGCTCGCGCGTGCGCCTGCAGCGGCTGGGTTATTTCGAGGACATCACGATCGAGACGCCGGCCGTCGCGGGCAGCAGCGACCAGGTCGACGTGGTCGTGAACGTCAAGGAACGCACGTCCGGCCAATTCACCTTCGGCCTGGGTTATTCGCAGATCTCCGGCCTGATCACCACGATCGAGCTCAACGAGAACAACTTCCTCGGCACCGGCAACCACTTCAGCGTGGCGGTGTCGAACAGCACCTTCCAGAAACGCCTGAACTTCAGCTATCTCGATCCCTACTTCACCAGCCACGGCGTCTCGGTCGGCTACGGATTGTTCTACAGCCAGTTCAATAACGCCAACTTCAACACCGCGCAGTATTCGAACGACAGTTTCGGCGGTAGCGTCACCTTCGGCGTGCCGATCACCGAAACCGGCACGGTCGGCCTGACCATCGGCGCCGACACCAAGAAGATCCAGACCCTCATCGGTACCACCCCGCAAGTGATCGTCGATTACCTCGACGCGGTCGGCCACGTCACCTTCAAGACCTGGTCGGCCAACCTGTCTTGGGCGCGCGACTCGCGCAACAGTTTCTTCGCGCCGACCGCCGGCACCTTCCAGCGCATCGGCGCCGAAATCGCGTTGCCCGGTTCGACCCAGGAATACTACAAGCTGACCTACAGCTTCGAGCGCTACTGGCCGCTGAGTTCGTACTTCGTAGTCAGGACTGCGGCCGACCTTGGCTACGGCAAGGGTTACGGCAACGGCAAGGCCAACGGCCTGCCGTTCTTCGAGAACTTCTACGCCGGCGGCGTGCAGTCGGTGCGCGGCTTCCGCGACAACACCCTGGGTCCATTCGCGTTCGCGCCCGGCTCGACATTCCGCCAGCCCTTGGGCGGCGCGATCAAGACCACCGGTTCGATCGAGACGTTCTTCCCGCGGATCATCAACAGCGAGTCGGCGCGCCTGTCGACCTTCGTGGACTTCGGCAACGTCTACAAAAGCACCGGCGACTTCAGCCTGAGTACGCTGCGCGTTTCGGCCGGCATCGCCCTGCAATGGCGCGCGCCGATCGGCCCGATCATCATCAGTTTCGCCGAGCCGATCCGCAAGGAACCCGGGGACATCCCCGAGCATCTGCAGTTCACCTTCGGCAGCAGCTTCTGAGCAGACTGGCTTTCAAGCTGGCCGGCTTTCGGACCGGCCGATGATTGGATCGATTCGCAATCCGCGGGAACGATGAATCGATGGCGACGAACGCGCATACGCTGGCCGAAATTGCCGAACGCTTCGATCTGCGTCTGCGCGGCGATGGCGGCACAAGGATCGGCGGCGTGGCAACCCTCGCGCATGCAGAAGCGGGCCAGCTCGGTTTCCTCGCCAATCCGCGCTACCGCAGCGAACTCGCGCATACGCGCGCATCTGCGGTCGTGCTGCGCGAAGCCGACGCGGACTCCGCATCAGTGCCCTGCCTGATCGCTACCGATCCATACGCGGCATTCGCGCGAATCGCCGCGATGTTCGAGCGGCGCGAGCCGCCGCAACGCGGCATCCATGTCAGCGCCGCGATCGATCCGTCTGCGCGCATCGATCCAGACGCGGGCATCGGCGCATTCGTCAGCATCGGCGCACGCAGCACCATCGCGGCCGGCGCGATCGTCGGTCCAGGCTGCGTGATCGGCGAGGATTGCGTGGTCGGCGAGGATTGCGAACTTGTAGCGCGCGTCACCCTCGTGCGCCGGGTACGGCTCGGCCGGCGCGTGCTGGTGCATCCTGGCGCGGTGCTCGGCGCCGATGGTTTCGGCCTCGCGATGGACGCCAACGGCTGGATCAAGGTGCCGCAACTCGGTGGCGTTGTCATCAGCGACGATTGCGAGATCGGCGCCAACACCACGATCGATCGCGGCGCGCTCGACGACACCGTGCTCGAAGAGGACGTGCGGCTGGACAACCAGATCCAGATCGGCCACAACGTCCGCATCGGCGCGCACACCGCGATGGCCGGGTGTTCGGCGGTCGCCGGTTCGGCGAAAATCGGCCGCCACTGCCTGATCGGCGGCGGCGCGGGCGTGCTCGGGCACATCGAACTGTGCGATCGCGTCACGATCACCGCGATGAGCCTGGTCACCCATTCCATCCGCGAGCCCGGCGAGTATTCTTCGGGTACGCCGATCCAGGATAATCGCGCGTGGCGCAAGAACGCCGCGCGCTTCAAGCAACTCGACGCGCTTGCGCGCAAGCTCAGGCACACCGACAAGGATCCATCGCGATGACCGAGCACTACACCCTGCCGCTGGACGTGGATGGGATCATGCGGTTGCTGCCGCACCGCTACCCGTTCCTGCTGGTGGATCGCGTGATCGCCTGCAAGCAGGACAAGTCGCTGCGCGCGATCAAGAACGTCACCTTCAACGAACCATTCTTCCAAGGCCACTTCCCCGGCCATCCGGTGATGCCGGGTGTGTTGATCATCGAGGCGATGGCGCAGGCTGCGGGGCTGTTGACCCAGATGTCCGCGCCACCGCGCGACGAAGGTGAAGAACAACCGATTTTCTACCTGGTCAAGGTGGATAACGCGCGTTTCAGCCGCATCGTGGTGCCGGGCGACCAACTGGTGTTCGAGGTCGAGCTCAAGCGCACCCTGCGCAACATGGCGCTGTACGCGTGCCGTGCGCTGGTGGACGGCAAGGAAGTGGCCAGCGCCGAGATGCTCTGCGCACGCAAGGCCTGAACTCGCCATGCAACGCATCCATCCCACCACCGTCATCGATCCGTCCGCGCGCATCGGCGATGGCGTGGCGATCGATGCCTACTGCGTGATCGGCGCGAATGTGGAGATCGGCGCATGCACCGTCATCGGCGCGCATACGACCATCGATGGCGCATGCAGGATCGGTCGCGACAATCGCATCCATGCGCATGCAGCGATCGGCGGCGATCCACAGGACAAGAAATACCAGGGCGGCCGCAGCGAACTGGTAATCGGCGACCGCAATACGATCCGTGAATTCACCACGCTCAATCGCGGTACGCCCGACGGTGGCGGCGTCACCCGCATCGGCGACGACAACTGGATCATGGCCTACGTGCACATCGCCCACGATTGCCTCGTCGGCGACAACACGGTGTTCGCCAACAACGCCACCCTCGCCGGCCACGTCGAGATCGGCGACTTCGTCACGCTCGGCGGATTCAGCGGCGTGCACCAGTTCTGCAAGATCGGCGCGCACGCATTCATCGGCATGGGCAGCCTGATCAATGCCGATGTCCTGCCGTTCGTGCTGGTCGCCGGCCAGTACGCCAAGCCGCGCGGGATCAATTCGGAAGGATTGAAACGACGCGGGTTCTCCGCCGAGCGCATCGCGGCGATCAAGCGCGCGTACCGTACGTTGTACGTCTCCGGAAAACCGCTGGCCGATGCGCGTGAACAACTCGCCGCGCAGTCGATCGATGACAGCGACGTGCGGCAGATGCTGGAGTTCATCGAGCGCAGCGGACGGTCGCTGTTGCGCTGATGACCGGATCACTACGCATCGCGCTGGTCGCAGGCGAAGCCTCCGGCGATCAACTCGGCGCCGGATTGATCGCCGAACTGCGTCGTCGCCATCCGCAGGCGCAGTTTGCCGGCGTCGGTGGCGCGGCGATGCGCATTGCAGGCCTGGATGCATGGCAAGACTGTAGTGCGCTGGCGGTGATGGGCTTGTCCGAAGTCGTGCGCCACCTGCCGCGTCTGCTGCGATTGCGGCGCACGTTGCGCGCGCGTTTGCTGGAATGGCGACCCGACGTGTTCATCGGCATCGACGCGCCCGATTTCAACCTCGGCCTCGAACGCTCACTCAGGCAGCGCGGAATCCGCACCGTGCACTACGTGAGTCCATCGGTGTGGGCGTGGCGCGAGAAACGCGCGGCAAAAATCGGCCGCAGCGCCGACCGCGTGCTGTGCCTGTTCCCGATGGAACCGGCGATCTATGCGCGCCATGGCGTGGACGCGCGATTCGTCGGCCACCCGCTGGCCGATGCGTTCGCGCTGGAACCGGATCGCATAGCCGCGCGCGTAGCGCTCGCACTGCCAAACGACGGCACGCTGGTCGCGCTATTGCCGGGCAGTCGGCTTGGCGAAGTGCGCAAGCTCGGCGCGGATTTCCTGCGTGCAGTCGCATTGTTGCTCGCCGAGCGGCCGAAACTGAAATTCATCGCACCGATGGCGAACGCTGCGTGCCGGAAAGTCTTCGCTGCGCAACTCGACGCGGTCAGCGCCGAATATCCGAAGGTCTTGCTGCGCGAAGCGATGCACCTGCTCGACGGCCGCGCGCATGAGGCGCTGATCGCATCCGACCTGGTGCTGCTCGCATCCGGAACCGCGGCATTGGAAGCGATGCTCGCCAAGCGCCCGATGGTGGTCGCGTACCGCATCGCGCCAACGACGCACGCGATTGTCAAAGGTTTCGGCATGCTGAAGATCGGTCGCTATAGCCTGCCGAACGTCCTCGCTGGCGAATCGTTGGTGCCCGAACTGATGCAGGCAGATTGCACTCCCGCAGCACTCGCCGATGCGCTGCGCGGCTGGCTCGACGAACCGACGCGCGTGCAGGCACTGGTTCCGCGATTCCTCTCGTTGCATCTTGCGCTGCGTCGCGATGCGTCGGCACGCGCTGCCGATGCGATCGATGAATTGCTGGCGGCACGCCGATGAAAGCCACGCCGCGCATCGCGGGCGTGGACGAAGCCGGCCGCGGCCCGCTCGCCGGGCCGGTGGTGGTTGCTGCGGTGATCCTGGATCCGAAGCGACCGATCGCCGGACTCGACGATTCCAAACGGCTCAGCGCGAAGCGACGCGAAGCACTGGAGCCGCTGATTCTCGAACACGCGCTGGCCTGCTCCGTGATCGAAGTCGATATCGCGATGATCGACAGCATCAACATTTTGCAGGCTACGCTGCACGGCATGCGCCTAGCGCTGGAAGCATTGCGGCACGCGCCCGATCTGGCCCTGATCGACGGCAATCGCCTGCCGCGCGACCTGCGCTGCCCTGCGCGCGCGATCGTCGGCGGCGATGGCAGCGTCGATGCGATCGGTGCGGCATCGATCCTCGCCAAGGTCCATCGCGACCGCTGCATGCGCGCGTTCGACGCGGTGCATCCGGGCTACGGGTTCGCGGCGCACATGGGCTATCCCACGCCAGCGCATCTGGCCGCGCTGCGCGAACTCGGCCCGTGCGCGATCCATCGCCGTAGTTTCGCGCCGGTCGCCGCGTCGTTGCGCGCCACGGCTGCGCGATGAGTACACGCTGTCAAGTCTTGTCGCATCGCGGACGTGGGGCTAACCTGCGTGCAGCCATCGGTTCGCACGCATGACTCCGCGCTTCGTCCACCTGCACGTCCACAGCGAATTTTCGCTGCGCGACTCGACAGCCAGGCTGCCGAG
>JANXZP010000181.1 GCA_025355485.1 Pseudomonadota bacterium | reverse complement strand
TCGATGCAGCGGCCGTCCTTCTCCCAGTCGCCGTAGCGTGTCGGATCAAGGCCGCCACGACCGCCGATCTCGCGCGGGGTGGGTTTGTTCGCGGTTTCTTCGGCTACAGGCTCCGGCGCCGGCGATACATCGTCGGCAGCGTCCATGTCCGTGGTTTGGCCTATGATTCGAAGATCGCGCATGCAGGTGCGAAGTTTAAGACCCGGGGCCATGGCACACAAGCAAGACGCGCATTCCGACCGCTTCCGCTTGCCCGGATGGCAGGTCGTCGAAGCACGCGGCAGCGACGCGGCGACGTTCCTGCAGGCGCAGCTGATGAACGACGTGAGCGCACTCGCGCCTGGTCATTGGCAATGGAATGGCTGGCTCAACCCGAAGGGCCGCGTGATCGTGCTGGTCGCGCTCGACGCGATGCGTTACTGGCTGATCGCGCCCGATTTTCCCGCGATCATGCTGGCGAGCCGGCTGCAGCGTTTCGTGTTCCGCAGCAAGGTAACGTTGCGCGTGCGCGATGATTGCTTGGCCTTCGGCGCATTCGCGCAGTCCGAACACGCCCACGACTCCGCAATCGATCATTCACCCGATGCCGACATCGTCGAACTCGATCTGGGTACATCCAGCGGCGCGCGCACCTTGCGCATCGAGACAGCCAACGCGAGCGACGTCGACATGACCGTGGCGGCATCGGCGGATACCCTGCGCTGGGACGCGTTCGACCTCGCCCATGGCCTGCCGCGCCTGGCGATCGACCAGAGCGAGGCATGGACGCCGCAGATGTTGTCCCTCGATCGCCTCGACGCGTATAGCTTGAAAAAGGGCTGCTATCCCGGCCAGGAGATCGTCGCGCGCACGCACTACCTCGGGCAGGCCAAGCGCGTACTGGGGCGCATTGCCGGAAACCGGTTGGTGGCAGGCGCTGAAGTCACCGCCGAATGCCGTGCGATCGGAACCATCGTCAGCACCGTTGGTTCGGAGGCGCTGGCGGTACTGCACACCGAGCGCACAGCGGAGGGCTGGGAATGCGCTGGATCGGCTTGCCGCGAACTGCCGTTGCTGGACGGCCTCGCGCGCTGAGGCATTCGTCCGCGGATGCATGATTTTCTGTAGAGTGCCATCCGGTCGCCTGCCGATCCGGGGAATCTCCATGCGCCGACTGCTGTTGCTGGTTCCGTTCGTCATGACCCTCGCGGTGCCGTTGTACAACCGCAGCGAGCCTTCGCTGTGGGGATTTCCGTTCTTCTACTGGTACCTGTTCGCCTGCCTGCTGCTGATGCCGGCGGTGGTCTGGGTCGTGTATCGGGGCATGCGCAGGTGAGCGGCGCAGCGGTGAGCGGCGGCATCCACTGGACCGCATGGTCGGTCTTCGGGTTTTTCTTCGTGCTGGTGACGGTGCTGGGCTTCGTGGCCTCGCGCTGGAAACGGGCGAACCTCGATCACCTGCACGAATGGGGACTCGGTGGTCGTCGTTTCGGCACCGTCATTACCTGGTTCCTGATCGGCGGCGACATGTACACCGCGTACACGGTGGTCGCGTTGCCGGCGCTGGTATTCGCGGTCGGCGCGTACGGTTTCTTTGCGATGCCCTTCACCATCATCTCCTACCCGATCTTCTTCCTGGTGACGCCGCGGCTGTGGAATGTCTGCCGCCGCCACGACTACGTGACCACCGCCGACTTCGTCCACGGTCGCTACGGCAACCATTGGCTCGCGTTGGCGGTCGCGATCACCGGCGTGCTGGCGACGATGCCCTACATCGCGCTGCAACTGGTCGGCATGCAGGTCGTGTTCGAGGCGATGGGGTTCGGCGGCGTGCGCGAAGGCGCGGAAATCGCGCTGATCGTGGCGTTCCTCGTGCTCGCCGTGTACACCTACGCGAGCGGATTGCGCGCGCCGGCGCTGATCGCCTTCGTCAAGGACGCGATGCTGTACATCTTCGCGATCGCCGCGATCGTCATCATTCCTGCGCAACTCGGCGGCTACAGCGCGGTCTTCGCGGCGGCTGGCCATGCGTTCGCCGCGAAAGGCGGATCGACCGGGCTGCTGCTGCACGACGACCAGATCATGGCCTACGCCAGCCTTGCCCTTGGTTCGGCGCTCGCCATCAACCTGTATCCGCACTGCGTCACCGGCGCGCTCGCCGCATCCAGTGCGAACACGATCCGCCGCAACGCGATGCTGCTGCCGGCCTACAGCGTCGCGCTCGGTCTGATCGCGCTGATGGGCTACATGGCGATTGCGGCGCACGTGGATGCGAAAGGCAACGCGGTGGTGCCGGCATTGATCCTCAAGAGTTTCCCGGAATGGTTTTCGGGTTTCTGTTTTGCCGCGATCGCGCTCGGCGCACTGGTGCCAGCGGCGATCATGTCGATCGGCGCGGCGAACCTGGTCACGCGCAATATCTGGCGACCCTACATCAACCGCAACATGACCGCGAAGCAGGAGTCGAACGTCGCGAAAGCCACCTCGCTCGCGGTCAAGTTCGGCGCGCTGGTTTTCGTGGTTTTCCTGCCGCTGGAATTCGCAATCAACCTGCAGTTGCTCGGTGGCATCTGGATGCTGCAGGCGTTTCCCGCGATCGTGCTCGGTCTGTGGACGCGCTGGTTCCGCGCCAAGGCCCTGCTGGTCGGCTGGGCGCTCGGGATGACGCTCGGCACCGCGCTGAGCTGGATACAGGGTGTGAAACCGACGTATCCGATTCCCGGCCTGGGCATGGTCTATATCGGTTTGATCGCGCTGGCGGCCAACTTCGCGGTCGCTGTGCTGATTACCCTGGTCGCCGACCGGCGCGGCTTGTCGCGCAGCGCCGATGTCACCGTTCCGGCGGATTACGAGGATCCATGATCGATGGGAATCGAAGAAGCCGGGTGCGGCCAGACGGGTGAGCGATCAGTTATCCGAACTGGTCTGGCAGTCGAACGACACCAGCATGTCGGCATTGAGCGCCATGCCCTTGCCGAGGCTGATCGTGCCGGACTTGCGCAGGTGGACTTCGTCGCGGCTCAGGCGCAGTTCGTCGTCCTCGCCCAAGCGCACCCATGTGCCATTGGTGGAACGGTCCGACAGCACGAAGTGGCCGCGCTTGTATTCGATGCTCGCGTGGGTGCGGCTGACCCAGTCGGCAACGACCATCAATCCCTTGCCGTCCTTGATCGCGTCGGGAGGCAACTCGCGACCGAGCGTGAAGGGGTCGGACTCGGGCGTGAGCTCGATCACCACCTCGCGATAGCGCAGGATCAACTTGCCGAGGGACTGGACTTCCGGCTCGGACGTTCGCACTGCGCGCTGCACGGTGGTCATGCCCGAGGTGTCTTCCTGCCAGACCACGTCCACGATCTCGATCGGCAGCAGCTTGCCGCTGACCCGCGCGCGACCGAGGCTGCGTATGGTGATGGCCGGCCCCTGAAGGTCCTTCATGGTGCTGGCGGTGGTGACGATCTGCTCGCGCTTGGCGAGCGAGGTCATGCGTGCGGCCACGTTGACCACGTCGCCGAACACATCGTTGTCCTCGAACAAGCCTTCGCCGTGATGCAAGCCGATGCGCACCGCGAGGTTGTCGCGCACGAAGTCGATGTCACGAGCCATCTTGCGCTGCATGTCGCAGGCCGCTAGCACACCCTGCAGCGCGCCCTTGTACGTGCACATGATCTCGTCGCCGATGGTCTTGATGACCTTGCCGCCATGCGAGTTGCAGATGACGGTGAGTGCGTTGAGCACCATCGCGATCAGCCGGCGCGCCTCGACGTCACCCTTCTGTTCGAACAGCCGCGTGCTGCCGCTGACATCGGCGAACAGGATCGTGCAGGGCTGGGTCTCGGACATGCGGCGATGATAGGCCAGCTTGGGATGCAGGTCATCCGTTCTCTGACAACGCGATCAGGCGAGCTGACCGGCCACGAGTTCGGCAAAGCCAAGCTGTCAGACGAACTGACCCGCCATTGTTCGGAAAAGCCCCGCAGTCACACAAACTGACCCGCCGAGGCAACAATATCATCCTCGGATGGTAGTACCAGCAGGGCCGCGCCCGCGAGCGGTGTATAGGTGTCCTCGCCAACCACGCGGCGCAAGGGCTTGGCGCCATGTCCGGCCTCGACGACCGCGGTGATCACGCCCTCGCCCACGCCGGCGCTGTGGCGGCCCTCATCGACGACCATGATCCGCGTGCATTCGCCCGCATGCCGGCCGATGGCGGCTTCATTGAGCGGCGCGAGCCAGCGCAGGTCGACCACCCGCACCTTCCAACCATGCTTCGCCTCGATCTGGCGCGCGGCGCGCAGGCTCATCGGGATGCCATTGCCAAAACTGAAGATCACCAGGTCGCGCGACTCCGGTTCGTACACGCGTTCCTCGCCGAGGGTCATCGCCTGGTCGAGCGACGGATACGCGAACTGCCAACCGCCGTCGCCGGCGGTGTACAGGTCCTTGGTCATGTACAGCGCAATCGGTTCGAGGAACGCGCAGACGCGGCCATCGACTTTCGCAAGCGCGGCCAAAGTCCGCAGCATCATCGCCGCATCGTCGCCACGGCTCGGGCAACCGACCACGAGGCCGGGAATATCGCGGATCGCAGTGATCGAGTTGTCGTTGTGGAAATGCCCGCCGAATCCTTTCTGGTAGCCCAGCGACGCAATGCGCATCAGCATCGGGTTGCGGTACTGGCCGTTGCTGAAGAACTGCAGCGAGCAGGCCTCGCCGCGGATCTGGTCGCAGGCGTTGTGGAAATACGCGAGGTACTGGATCTCCGGCACCGGCAGCATGCCCATGTTGCCGAAGCCCTGCGCGAGTCCGAGGATCATGGTCTCGTCGAGCAGCGTGTTGAACACGCGCGCATTCTTGAACGACTTGTGCAGGCCCTTGGTAACCGTATAGACGCCGCCTTTCTGGGCAACGTCCTCGCCGAACAGCAGGGTCTCTGGCAGCTTGCAGAACAGGTCGTGCAGCGCGTTGTTGATCAGGATCGCAAGGTGCCGCGGCGGCTGGTTTTCGGGCAATTTCGCATCGCCGCCGAATACCGCGAGGCGCTTGTCGGCGAAGTCCGCGCGCGTCGCCTCGGCCATGACCTTGGCGGGTGTGTACGGAGCGAGCGGCGCCATCACGTCGGCGAGGTCAGTGAGCTTCGGCCTGCGATCGGCCTCATCGGCAGCGGCAAAGCACTTCTTGCGGATGGCTTCGTACTGCGCCAGCAATGATTCTTTGGTGAACAGTCCCGATTCAAGTCCGATCGCGGCCGAGCGCAGCAGCGGATCGCCCGCCTCGACCGCCATCAGTTCCTCGACGCTGCGCCACTCGATCTCGAAGTCGGTGCCGGCGTGGCCCATGATGCGCGTCGTGCGCAGGTGCAGGAAGGTCGGGCGGCGCGTGGTACGGCAGTGGTGCACCGCGCGCGCGACCTGCTCGTAGCCTTCGACCAGGTCCAAGCCGTCGGCGTAGAAATAGTCAAGGTCGCGGCGTTCGGAAAAATTGCGCTCGATCCATCCATTCGGCGTCTTCACCGAAATGCCGATACCGTTGTCCTCGCAGACGAACAGGACCGGCGCGGGAAGTTTCTGGTACGACGTCCAGCCGGCGGTGTTGAACGCGGTCTGCGCGGTCGCATGGTTGCTCGACGCATCGCCGAATGAACAGATCGCGATCGAGTCGTCGGGGATCGGCAACTGATGGCCGATGCGCTTGCCTTGCTCGATAGCAACGGCGGTGCCCAGCGCCTTCGGCAGGTGCGAGGCGATCGTCGATGTTTGCGGCAACACCCACAGCGGCTTGCTGCCCCAGACCTTGTGGCGTCCGCCGGAAGCCGGATCGTCCTTGCTCGCCGCAAAGCTCAGCGCTGAATCCATGATCGGATCCAATCGCTTTCCATCAGAGCTGGGCAACTTGCGGAAACGCTCGGCCATGAACGCGCCGCTGCGGTAATGCAGGAAGGCCGGATCGGTGTGGCGGGTGAGCCGCGCGACCATCGCGTTGCCTTCGTGCCCGCTCGAACCAATCGTGTAGAACACCTTCTGCTGCACGCGCAGCACGCGCGCCATCAGGTCGAGGTGGCGCGAGATCATCTGCGACTCGAACAGATCGAGGAAATCGCGCGCGCTGCACAGGCTGTCGCCAAGAACGCTTTCATCGAGCGCCGGCTTGCGCTGCACGTGGCCATCCCACTGCTGCACGAACTCGATGAAGTTCTGGTCGCAGACTTCGGCGCGGTTGACGTTCTTGTGACGGGCGGGGATCAGCGGGGCAACGGAATTCTGGATGGCATTCATGGCATGGGAGTCGCTGTGTTGCCGCATCAAAAATGCGAATGGCGAAAATCAAATTCTGGATTGCGCAATCAGCGCAGCGTTCTCGGCAGCAATCGGTGGCATCGGAACAAAACCCGGCACGGCGCGCACGCGATCGAGCCATGCGCTTACCGCCATATACTTGGCGAGATCGAATCCGCCGTCGCCCGCGCAATGCGTGTACGCGAACAACGCGATGTCGGTGATACCGTAGTCGGCGCCGCTGAACCATGCATTTGCCGCCAGGTGTTTTTCCATCACCGCCAGCGCCTGATCGCCACGTTCGCGCAGCTTCGGCAGGTCCGCTCGGCGCGGCGAATCGATCGGCGCCCAACCGCAGATGAAGCGCGCGACTGCGATATACGGTTCATGGCTGTATTGCTCGAAGAACATCCACGACAAGGCCTGTGCACGTTGCCATGCGTCACCAGCAAAAAATTGCGTGCCTTCGGCGAACCAGCACAGAATCGCGTTCGACTCGACCATGATGCGGCCGTCATCGAGCTCGATCATCGGCACGCGGCCGTTCGGATTCTTGGCCAGGTATTCCGGCGTGCGCGTCGCGCCGTGCGCGCTGTCGGTTTCGATCCAGCGATGCTCGCGGTTCAAGTGCCCAAGCAGCATCCGCAGCTTGTGGCAGTTGCCGGATGGCGAATAGCCGTAAACAGTGAGCATCGTTCAGAATTCCAGTCGAAGTGAACCAGTTGGATCAGAACGCGTTGATGCCGGTCAACTCGCGCCCGACGACGAGCTGGTGCACGGTCTCCGTGCCTTCGTAGGTGATCACCGACTCGAGGTTGAGCGCGTGGCGGATCGGGCAATGTTCCGTCGTGATGCCGGCGCCGCCGAGGATGTCGCGCGCTTCGCGGGCGATGTCGATCGCCATGCGGCAGTTGTTCCACTTCGCGAGCGAGACCTGGGTCGGCTGCATCTTGCCGGCATCCTTCAGGCGACCGAGTTGCAGCGACAGCAGTTGCGCCATCGTGATGCGTCGGGCCATGTCGGCGAGCTTGAGCTGCACCGCCTGGTTCGAGGTGAGCGGACGATTGAACAGGATGCGCTCGGCGCCGTATTTCAGCGCCTCTTGCAAACACGCCTGCGCGGCGCCGATCGGGCCCCAGGTGATGCCGTAGCGCGCCTGCGTGAGGCATCCCAGCGGACCTTTCAGGCCTTTCACGTTCGGCAGGCGATTGGCTTCCGGCACGCGCACCGCGTCGAAGAACAGCGCGGACGTCACCGACGCGCGCAGGCTCATCTTCTTGTGCACTTCCTGCGCACTGAACCCGGCCATGCCTTTTTCGATGAGGAAGCCCTGGATGCCTTCGTCGGTCATCGCCCAGACGATCGCGATGTCGGCGAGGTTGCCATTGGTGATCCACATCTTTGCGCCGTTGATGATCCAGTCGCCGCTGGCGTCGCGCTTGGCGTTCGTTTTCATATTCGCCGGATCGGAGCCGCCATGCGGTTCGGTCAGGCCGAAGCAGCCGATGG
>JANXZP010000177.1 GCA_025355485.1 Pseudomonadota bacterium | reverse complement strand
GCTGACAGTCATCGCGTTCGTGTAGACGGCCACGCACTCTGGGTGCATCCCCAGGTACGCAAGTTGCGCTTTGAGCTTGCCCGGCAACCAGTAGTCGTCGCCATCCAGGATCGCGATGAATTCTCCGCTTGCGCGAAGCAGCACCGACCGCAGGTTGTCCCAGGCGCCGAGACGCGGATCGTTGCGCAGATGGACGATCACGCCGGGATACCTGCCTGCGAACTCCGCAACGATACCGCTGGTGCCATCTTCCGAGCAGTCGTCGCCTACCAGCACCTCGAGAGCCGCGTCACCGGACTGGGCCAGCACGCTTTCGAGGCTTTGCCGGATATACCTTTCCTGATTGCAGGTCAGGATGCATACGGAAACGGCAGGCAGGCTCACTGGAGCGATCCATCGCAGCGGTTGGATGCAGGCACGGATGCGTCTGGAAACATCAGGTATCCTTCGGAGCATGCTGCGGCGCGGATCGATGGCTGCGGAACAGCGCCATCATTTCGGTCAGCGTGGCCAGGCGCAGCAGCCAGCCCAACAATGCGAAAACCACCGCGCCGGCGCACGTCAGCACGAGCAATGCGATCTGCGGCCGCAGCACGAGGTGCAGGCCCAGCAGGTACACGATGCCCGCCATGAACGATGCGACGCCGAGGATGGGCATGAAATCCCGTGTCTGGTCGGCGGCCCCGTAGTCGAGCAGCCGCCGCGAATAATGGGCGTTGACCACGAAGGACAGGGTGCTGGACAGCACCTGGCTCCAGGCGATGCCCATTATTCCATGGAAGGCGCCCGCGACCAGCAGAACCAGTCCGATCGATTTCTTGGTCACTTCCAGCCGGAACATCAGGCGCGAATGACCCTGCGCCATGAGGACCTGGAGGTTCATGACCTGCAACGGCCACAGCACGCCGGCCAGACACAGCACGCGGAACACCGGCACCATCTCCAGCCATTTCTGGCCGAAGAGCGTCAGCACCAGCGGCTCGGCGACCGCAGCCATGCCGAGCATCATCGGCACGTTCAGCAGCATCATCCCGCGCGCGGCGACCTGCAAGCCGCGCCGCAGGATTGCTTTGTCGTGCGATGCGGCGGAAAACATCGGGAACGCGACGCGCATCAGGATGCTGGTGAAGAAGCTGCAAGGCATCTGCTTGGTGGTGTCGGCGTTGTTGTACAGCCCGAGTTCCCGCACATCGTAGAAGCGACCGATCAGCAGTGTGTACAACCGCGAGTAGACGATTTCCATCATGCTGGACGCGAAATGGTAGCCGCCGAAACCGAACAGCTTGCGAACCGACGCGGGGCTGAACGCGACCAGCGGACGCCAGCGATGCAGGCTCCACAGCAACAAGGCGCTGACTCCCGTCATCACGACCGCCTGCATCGCCAGCGCCCATACGCCGAAGCCTACGAGGGCCATCCAGATTGCCACGCCGCCGGACACGAGGTTCGCGACGCTCCCCACCTTCATGAGCGTGCGGAAATCCAGTTCCTTGGCCAACAAGGTTGCGTGGATCGCCCCGATGCTGCCCAGGAAGACGTTCAATGCCATGATCGCCATCAATGGCACGAGGATCGGCTCGCTGTAAAAAGCCGCGATCACCGGACCGAGAGCCCACAGAAGCAGCGCGACCGCCGCGCCTATGCACAGGTTGAACCAGAACACGGTGGATTCGTCGACGCGGTTCACGTCCTGGCGCTGGATCAAGGCCGCTGAAAAACCGCCGTCCAGCAGCACGGTGCCGATGCCCGTGAAGATCGCGAGCAAGGCGATCGTTCCGAATTCGCGCGGACCCAACAGGCGCGCGAGCATGACCGATACGACGAACTGCAGGCCCTGACGCAGGAATCCGTCCGCGGTGCTCCAGGCGACAGCGTTGATCGCACGCCGCTTCAGCATTGCCAGGGTCGCGGTTGGTATGACATCGAGGGCCCGGGGACGGGTTGCGCTGCTTCGGACGATACATCAGCATACCGCCAACGAAAATTTCCCGGCGAATCCATCGACGATTGCTCTGCGTGAGGCGCGTGGCACTGGTCGTTCAAGGGCAGGCAATCATG
>JANXZP010000171.1 GCA_025355485.1 Pseudomonadota bacterium | reverse complement strand
CCTGGAACGTGGTCACGGTCATCAGCTTCATCGCGTCGTCGCGCGACATGCCGTCGACGTGGATCGCCTGGTCGAGGCTCGCGTTCGCGGTCGCGCGCAGGTACCACTTCAATTGCACCAGGTGATACAGCGGATCGCGGTCGAGGAATCCCTGTTCGGCCATCATGCGTTCGGCATACACCGCCCAGCCTTCGACGAACGAACCCGATCCGAGCACCGCGCGCAGCGTGGACGGATGCTTGTTCGAGTGCCACAACTGCACGTAGTGGCCCGGCATCGCCTCATGCACGCTGAGTTCAGCGATCGAACGGCGGTTGTATTCGCGCAGGAACGAAGTGGTCTGCTCGGTGGTCCAGTCGTCGGGGATCGGCGACACCGCGTAGAAGGTGTCGAGCTTGTTGTCGAGCGGGCCCGGCGAATCGCAATACGCGACGGTGACGCCGCGCTGGAACTCGGGCATCAGGATCACCTGCACCGGAGAGTCGGGCAGGGTGATCAGGTTCTTGCTGCGCACGAAATCGGTCGCCTTCGCGAGCTGTTCCTTCGCGGTCGCCACGACCTGGTCGCGTGCAGGCCGGTCGTCGGCGGCGAGGTCGAGTGCGGCCTTGATCGCAGCCTGCTGCTGCGCATCGGTCGGTTTGTCCGGCGTCGGCGGCGCGTCTTTCTTGCCGGCCAATGCCCCTTTCGCGATGCCGTACATCTGCACGCGCACGCGCACGATCTCGGCTTCGGCGCGCTGGCGGATCTCGGCGCGCGTCATCGGCGAATCCAGCGCGAACGCGAGCTTCTCGTCGTAGAGTTTCTTGCCGATGCGGAAGTCGCCCTTCGCATTCGGCACCAGGGTCTTGTCCAGCCAGGTCTGCTGCTCGGCGACGGCCTTGCGCAGGTTCGCGACCGCCGCATCGAAACGCTTGCGGTCGGCGGCAGACAACTCTTTCGCGTGCGGTATCAGCATGTCGTCGACAATGCTGAGCACGCCCGCATTCTGCTTGGCAACGGTCTGCGCATGGATCAGCGGCACGCGCGCGGGATCGAGGCTCGCGCGGGTCTGCGCGAACAGCTCGGGCAGTTTTTCCATGCGCGCAGTCGCGCTGCGCAGGCGATCCGGCCATGGCGCGAAATCGCGCGCGGCCAGGGTGTACAAGGCGTTGCCGGCGACGCCGTTGTAGATCTGCGGATCCCACGCCCAACTCTGCAGTTGCTCGGTGGTCCAGATGTCGTAGCGCAGCTGGTTGCGCAGCACCAGAGCATCGACCTGGTTGTCGCGCGAGAGCTTGCGGCGGTCGATCGCATCGAGCTCGGCAAGCATCTGTTTCGAGAAGGCGGTTTCCTTTGCGCGACCGGCGGCGGACAGGTCGTCGACTTCGGAATCGAAGCGATGGTCGCCGGTCTGGGTCGCGTTGGTAGGCGACAAGCGCATCGCGCCGTCGAGCCAGCGTTTGGACAGGTCCGCGAAACGCGCGTCGACTTGGGACTGCGACTGGTTGGTGACATGTCGCATCTGCGCGGCAGGAACGGCGGCAGAGCCGGCAGCGAGGGTAATCGTCATCGCGAGCGATGCGAGTGAAGTCATGCGCATGGTGGTTTCCAAGTCTGTAGTGGTTGCAGACTAGGATAGCGCCGATCGGCCGGCGCATTCACCTGACGAAACGCCTGACGATCAGGCGTCGGCATTCTCCAGTGGCACCACGACATCGCTGCCGTGCCGCGCCGGATGCGAGCGCCGCACGGCCGGAACGAATTGCGCGAGCAGGGCGCAGCCGGCCAGCGTCCACACGATCAACGCGCCGCTCGGCAGGTCGAACACCGCTGACAAACACAACCCAAGCGCATAGCCCAGCGCGCCGATGCTGTACGCGGTGAACAATCGCGCGGCGCCGCGCATGCCGGCGGTTGCGAGCGCGGGCACGATCAGGCTTGCGAACACGAGGTACACGCCGACCAGTTGCACCGAAGCGGTGATCGCGATCGCAAACAGCGCGTAAAACGTCAGCCCGAACAGGCGATCGCGGCGCAGCCACATGAAGGCGAGCAGGATCGCGGACAGCAACGCGGCGGGAATCAGTTGCTTGAATTCGATGAACAGGATGTCGGCGGCGAGCAGGCTTTTCAGGTGTTCGCTGCCTTCCGGATTGTGCGAGACGACGAGCAGGCTGCCGGTCGCGGCGAGCACGAACAAGGTGCCGATCAACGGTTCCTGGAATTGCGGCCAGCGGCGGTCGGTCCATGCGAGCAGGCCCGCGCCCGCAAGCGCGGCCGCGACCGCGACGAGCTGCACGCCGTAGCCCGCTGAAGCCGCACCGAAATGGGCGGCGAAAAATTCGTCGACGCTGAAGAATTGCGACAGGATCACGCCCAGCGCCGCGACCTGCGCGATCGCGAGGTCGATGAAGATGATCCCGCGCGAGAGCACCTGCTTGCCGAGCGGCACGTGGGTGGACAGCACGATCAGGCCGGCGACGCAGGCCGGGCCGAGGATGCGGATGTCGAGGCCTTCGAGGCTGATGCTCACGGCCTGGCCTTTGCGGCGGCAAGCAATTTGCTGATGGTCGAATCGTAAAGACCGAACAGATCCTTTGATTGCGCATCGCCGCCGACGGTAAACGGCAGGCTCACGGCCGGCACGCCATCGGTATGCTCGGACAGCCAGTCGCTGGGCTTCGCATCCTGGTATGCCGCGCGCACGATCGCGAGCGTGTGCGAACTCTTGGTGATGTCGATCAGGCTGGCGAGGTGCGAACTGGTCGGCGGCACGCCGGGCTTGGGTTCGAGCGAACCGATCTCGTGCATGCCGAGCCAGTTGGTCAGGTAGATCCAGCTATTGTGATGGACGACGATGTTGCGGCCTTTCAGCGGCGCGGCTTCAGCCGTCCAGCGCACGACTGCGGCATTCCAACGCGTGGAGAAATCGGCGAGGCGCGATTGATAGGTCGCCGCATTCGTCGGATCGAGTTGCACCAGCCGCGCATCGAGCGCTTTGGCGATGGTCAGCATGCGGTGCGGATCCATCTGGATGTGCGGATTGCCTTCCGGATGCACGTCGCCGTTCGCGCGGTCGAGCGCGGTGGGTTTTTCCAGCGTGCTCACCTGGTTCGCGGCCATGAACGAACCCGGCCCCGATGCGACCTTCTGGTTGCCCGACTGCTGGATGAGTTTCGGCAGCCAGCCGATCTCGAGTTCGGCGCCGTCGCACACGGTCAGGTCGGCACGGCGGATCTTCGCGATCAGGCTCGGCTTGGCCTCGATCTGGTGCACATCCTGCAACGCGGTCGTTGCGACATCGACATCGATCTTGTCGCCGGCCAGTTCCTGCAGCATCGCACCCCATTCTGGTTCGCACGCGAATACCTGCAATTTCGCCTGCGCCTGGGTGGACATAAGGCTTGCCATTGCGAGTACCGCCGTCATCAGAAACTTGTTCATGGTTTGGTTCCCTCGAATCAGAATGCGTGTGCGCCGTGCGCGCCGAGTGCGACCTGGTATTGCAGGGTCAGCACGTTGTCGGTGGCGAACGGATTGGGATTGTCGCGGCTGAACTGCAATCGCACTAGGCTGAACTCGCTATTGAGCCAAGTCAGGGTGAAGCTGTTGCGCGACGGATCGAACAGACTCGCATACGGGCCGCTGCGATCGGCCCACAGCCTGTCGTAGCGATAGCCGGTTTCCCACGTGCGGTTGATCCGGTACACCGCTTCGAGGTAGCCGCCGCGACGCTGCCCGTTCCACGGTTGGTCGACAGCCGACTGGCCGGGCTGCAGTACCGCAGGCGCGGTGTAGCGGCCGTTGCGATCATCGACCATGTATTCGCCGCGCACGGTCACGCCGCCGTCCTTGAGGTTGCCGTTCGGCGCCCACTTCAGAGTGCCGTCGGCGATGTAGATCCTGTTGTCGCCGCTGAAACCATCGTCTGCGCCGACGGTTTTCGATTTCAGCACCGACAGCCCGGCCAGCCACGAGGTGCTGTCGCTGATGTCGCCGCCGGCTTTGACGAAACCGGTGAGTACGCCAACGCCGCCGTGACTGCCGCCGCCGCTGGGGAAGTTGTTTCCGGCGAAGGCTTCGGCGCCGAACTGCAGGAAGATCGGGGTCGGTGCGAGCCAGTGCACCTGCACGCCGTCGTCGCCGTACTGGCTGCCGAGGAAGGCCTGGTAGGCGAGCGGGCGGTCGTAGAAATTATCGGTGTGCGTGTGGTGGCTGTTGAGGTAGCCGATATCGGAATAGAAGCGTCCCGCGCGCACGCCGAAACCGTTCGGCAGCGAGGTGGTTTCGATGAACGCGTTCTCGACGCCGACGTGGTCCTGGCCCTTGTCGTTCGACGCGGTCAGGGTGAGCTGGCCGAAGAATTTCTCGTCGATGTTGGCGTACAGCGAGACTTCGCTCTCGGCGATCGACAAGCCCTGCGGCGCCGGCCCCGCCGCGCCGGCGAGCGCGAATCCGGAGCGGTAATAGTGGTCGGGCTGGATCGAGTTGTGCGCGTAGGCGCCGTTGAGGATGATGCTGATCGCTGGGTTGAATGCGTTGCCGTTGGCCCCGGACGGCGCGGCGGTCGGTTCGGCGCTCGTGGTTTCGGCAGTCGCGATTTCGGGCGCTGCGGCCTGGACCGCCTTGATTTGATCGAGTTCTGCATGCGTGGCCCGCGCATCGGCGGTCGCGCTGTTCGCCTGTTTGCTCAAGGTCGCATTGTCGGATTCGAGTGCCGTCACACGCGACTCGAGCGCATCGAGCCGCTGTTGCATCGTCAACGTCGCGCGATGCGCGTGTTTGGTCGAAGTCGGAGTTGCGGCCCAGGCGGGCGAAGCGAATGTGGCGACGACACACAGGGCAAGGACGGATGGGCGCATGCAGGGTTCTCGGATGGATGGATGGATCGCGTCGCAACGACGCTGATGACAAACGACAGGCACGGGGTCGCAACACAGAGCGCGGCAACCATTGAGGCAATAGTTACATTATAACGTTAAGTCCGCATGTGCCATTCGTTGGGTTCAGTACATCGCCACGGCTGACCATCACGCGTACGAAGGTGTGCCTGTGCATGGCAGCGCTTGGGGTCGAGCGGCGCCTAACCGCAGCAGCGCTTTTGCTGTTGGATCGGCGGACACGGTACCGTGCCGTGGGAGCAGAACACCCAGCAATCGCCTTCCTTGGGTTCCTTATGGACATGTTTGTCGCGTGCAATGGGATTACACTCCGCGCCATGGCCGGTTCTCGCCAATGTCGTCGCACCCGGGTCTCGTGGCTCGTGGTGTTCGTCTTGCTGTTCCAGCAACTGGCGATGTCGGCCTACGCGTGCACGCTGACAACGCCTCCATCCGCGCAAGCCACGACGATGGCGAACTGCGCCGAAATGTCTGCGCCTTCGTCGTATCCATCGCCCCAGTGCGAAAAACACTGCCATCCGGATCACGCCACTGCATCGCCACAGTTGGCGATCACGGTGCCACCGCTGGCATTGCCGCCACCGCGTTTCGACCTGGTGTCGAATCGCCCGTCGATCGGTGATCGACGCTACGTCGACGTGCCGATCAGCCGTTCCGATCCGCCGCCCCTGCTGCGGTTCTGCAGCCTGCAAATCTAGACCTCGCCCGCATCGCTCGCCGCCGCTGACGCCAGTGGAGGCGCATCCGTGATTGCGTGTTGGAGGTCGTATGTCATCTTTCTTTTGTGAGCGTCCGCGTGTCCTGCGCGGACCGTCCGGCTCGACCGGGCGGCCGTTATCCAGGCTGTGCCTGCTGTCGCTGCTGTGGTCTTTCGCATTGCCAGGTTTGGCCGCCCAGTCTGCAATTTCCCTTGACGATGCCGTCCGTCTTGCGGTGCAACGGGCGCCTGCACTCGATGCGCGTCGTGCGCAGACTCTTGCCGCACAAGAGGATGCTCGCCGTGCAGCGGTGCTGCCCGATCCGAAACTCACGCTCGGTATCCTGGACCTGCCGATAACCGGCGCGGAGGCGTTCGATTCCAGCGTCGACAACTTCACGATGAAGAAGCTTGGCGTGACGCAGGAATTTCCCGCACGCGCGAAGCGCGATGCGCGCCAGGCGCTGGCCGATCGCACCGTTGATCAGGCCGCCGCACTGACCGCCGCTGAAGAATTGTCGGTGAAGCGTGCTGCTGCGGAAGCGTGGGTATCGCTATGGGCAGCCGAGCATGAAGTCGAAGCCCTGCAAGCGCTGCGCGAGCAATCCGCACTCGCGGTCCGCATCACCAAGGCGCGACTGAGCGGCGGTGCGGGAAGCGCGGTCGATGTCCTGGCCACGCAGGCCGCGGCACTGGAACTCGACAATCGCATGGAAGCGGCGCGTGCACAGGTCGAATCGGCGCGCGCGATGCTCGGTCGCTGGCTTGGCGAGAATACGCAAGCGGTTGCGAACGCGCCCGATTTCGGCACGCTGTCGATCGGCGAGACCGTGTTGCTGCATTCGCTGGATCGGCAGGGGCCGTTGCTGTCATGGCAGGCGCGCGAGTTGATGGCCTCGGCGCAGGTGGATCTGGCGCGCGCCGAAAAGCGTCCGGACTGGAGCGTCGCGGTTTCCTATGGGCAGCGCAATCGCTACAGCGACTTGCTGTCGGTGGAATTCTCGATCGCTCTGCCGCTGTTTCCGGGCAATCGCCAGGATCGCGGCGTTACTGCTCGCCAGGCCGACTACGAAGCGACCCTCGACGCTCACGAAGACGCGAAACGAGCGCAACTCCAACAGCTGCAAACCGAGCTGGCGCAATGGAGTGGCCTCAAGCGTCAGTTCGCCCGCGACGAAGAGCAATTGCTGCCGCTCGCGCGCGATCGTTCGTCGATCGCACTGGCCGCTTATCGCGGCGGTGGCGCGCTGCAGCCATGGCTCGACGCGCGTCGCGACGAGATCGAAACGCACATCACGCATGCCCGGATGTCGGGTGAACTAGGCCGCGCGTGGGCCGCACTCGCTTACCTGTTGCCGTCGGAGACGCAGCCATGAATCGCAATGCCATCACAGTCGCAGTCGTTGCCGGCCTCGGCCTCGCCATCGGAACTGGTTACTGGTTCGGATCGCATTCCAATGCGCCGCCAGCAGTGAACGTAGTTGCCTCGACAGAAACCAAACGGGCGTTGTACTGGTACGACCCGATGGCACCCACCACGCACTTCGATAAGCCGGGAAAATCGCCGTTCATGGACATGCAACTCGTGCCGAAGTATGCGGATGGAGATGGCGCGGCCACAGGCAGCGTGCGCATCGATGCGTCCACCGTGCAGAACCTCGGCATGCGTACGGCGATGGTCGAGGTCGGGTCGCTTGCAGGCGGCTTGCGCGTACCGGGTACGATAGCCTGGGATCTGCGCGAGACCACAGTGCTGAGCGCGCGTGCCGACGGGGTGATCGAAAAACTGTACGTACGCGCGCCGTTCGAGCATGTGCATGCGGGGCAACCGTTAACCGCCTTGATCGCGCCGGAATGGAACACCGCAGCGCAGGAATATCTCGCACTGGATGCAAGCACGTCCGCTGATGCGCGCGCATTGCGTTCCGCAGCGCAGGATCGGCTGCGTTCGCTCGGCATGGACGCTGCGCAGATTCGTAGCGCGGGTCGCGGCGGCTCGCGCATCGTGCTGCGCGCGCCGATCGACGGAGTGGTGAGCGCGCTGGATGTGCGCGAAGGCCAGCGCGTCGACGCCGGGATGCCGATCATGACCATCAACGGCTTGCGCAGCGTCTGGATCGAAGCCGCGATTCCGCAGGCCCGAACCGGTGGCATTGCGGCCGGAACGCCAGTGCAGGCCACCGTCAGCGCGCGCCCAAGTGAGATATTTCGCGGCCGCGTCGAGACGTTGCTGCCGGATATCGATGCCACCACGCGCACACAGCGCGCGCGCATCGTGCTCGACAATCCGCAGGAAACGCTTTCGCCCGGGATGTTCGCCGAGTTGCAACTGCAATCCGCGAATGGTCGCCGCGTTCCGCTGGTGCCGGACGAAGCGTTGATCGCCACAGGCGATGCAGCGCGGGTGATCGTCGCCGAAGAAGGTGGCCATTTCCGGCCGGTCGCGGTGCGCACCGGTCTGTCCTCCGACGGCAAGACAGAAATTCTCGCAGGCCTGAAAGGCGGCGAACGCGTGGTGGTGTCGGGCCAGTTTCTGATCGATTCCGAGGCCAGCCTGTCCGGTGCGCTGGAGCGGCTGCCACCAACGCAAGACGCAGCGATGACGACGCAGGACGAACAAGTCCCGCAGGACAAGCCGCACACGGGTGAGATGCAAGGCATGAAGGAGATGCAAGACGCATCGGACAAGGCACCCGCGAAAACAAACAAGAAGGAACCGCGGCCATGATCGCCGGCGTGATTCGTGCGTCGATCGCGAACCGTTTCCTCGTGTTGATGGTGGCTGCACTGCTCGCCGTGTGGGGCGGCTGGACCGCATTGAACATGCCGCTGGATGCATTGCCGGATCTGTCCGATACCCAAGTCATCATCCGCACACCGTGGTCTGGACAGACGCCGCAAATCATCGAGGACCAGGTCACTTATCCGTTGGCGACGACGATGCTGTCGGTGCCTGGCGCGAAAACGGTGCGCGGGTTTTCGTTCTTCGGCGATTCGTATGTCTACGTCATCTTCGACGACAAGACCGATCTGTACTGGGCACGTTCGCGCGTGCTCGAATACCTGAGCCAGGTGCGCGACCGATTGCCGGCTGGCGTCACGCCTGCAATCGGCCCGGACGCCACTGGCGTTGGCTGGATCTATGAGTACGCACTCGTCGATCGCAGCGGCACGCACGATCTGGGGCAACTGCGCGCGTTGCAGGACTGGTTCCTGCGCTATCAGCTCAAGACGGTACCGGATGTCGCCGAAGTCGCGAGCCTCGGCGGCATGGTGCGCGCCTGGCAGATCGTGCCTGACCCGGTGCAGCTGGCCGCGCACGGCCTCACCATCGATCAATTGGTGCAAGGCGTGCGCGCAGCCAACGGCGCGACCGGCGGCTCGGTGATCGAGCAGGGCGAAGCCGAGCTGATGGTGCGCAGTGTCGGTTATGCGCATACGCAGGCCGATTTTGAAAACGTGCCGGTGAACATCGGTATCGACGGTGTGCCGGTGTTGCTGCGCGATGTCGCCACGGTGCGTCGCGGGCCGACGTTGCGACGCGGCGTCGCCGAACTCGATGGTGAAGGCGAAGTCGCCGGCGGCGTGATCGTCCTGCGCAGCGGCAAGAACGCAATGGCGGCGATCACGGCGGTCAAGGCGCGGCTGCGGGAATTGCAGAAAAGCCTGCCGTCGGGCGTGGAGATCCTACCGACCTACGATCGCTCCGAACTGATCAAGGCAGCTGTAGATAATTTGCGTGGCAAGCTGCTGGAAGAATTCCTGATCGTCGCGCTGGTGTGCGCGTTGTTCCTGTGGCACCTGCGTTCGGCGTTGGTGGCGGTGATCACGCTGCCGCTCGGCATGCTGATCGCATTCGGGGTGATGTACTACCAAGGCGTCAGCGCCAACCTGATGTCGCTGGGCGGCGTCGCGATCGCGATCGGCGCGATGGTCGATGCGGCGGTAGTGATGATCGAGAATGCGCACAAGCATCTCGAACACTGGCGCGAGGCGACCGGGCGTGAGCCGGTCGGCGCGGAGCGCTGGCACATCATGCAGGCCGCCGCGATCGAGGTCGGCCCGGCGTTGTTCATGAGCCTGCTCGTGATCACGCTGTCGTTCGTGCCGGTGTTCGCGCTGCAGGCGCAGGAAGGGCGGCTGTTCGCACCACTCGCATTCACCAAGAGCTATGCGATGGCAGCGGCGGCGATACTCGCCGTGACCTTGATCCCGGTGCTGATGGGCTATCTGATTCGCGGGCGCATTCGTTCCGAACAATCCAATCCGCTCAACCGGATGCTGATCGCAGGCTACCGTCCGCTACTGGAGTGGGTGCTGCGTTTTCCGCGACTCACGCTGGTGCTGGCCGGCATCGTGCTGCTGCTGACCGCGATTCCTTACGCGCGCCTGGGCAGCGAGTTTATGCCGCTGCTGGATGAAGGCACCTTGTTGTACATGCCGACCGCATTGCCCGGCCTGTCTGCCGGAAAAGCCGCCGAGTTGCTGCAACAGACCGATCGCATGCTCAAGGCCGTGCCCGAAGTGGCGCATGTGTTCGGCAAGGCCGGACGCGCGGAAAGCGCGACCGATCCGGCGCCGCTGGAAATGTTCGAGACCACGATCACACTCAAGCCGCGCAACCAGTGGCGCGCTGGCATGACCATGGACAAGCTCAAGGCCGAACTCGACCGCGCGGTGCACGTGCCGGGTCTGACCAATCTGTTCGTACCGCCGATCCGCAACCGCATTGACATGCTCGCCACCGGCATCAAGAGTCCGGTCGGGATCAAGCTGATGGGTCCCGATCCGGCCGTATTGCAACAACTGGCGGCGCAGGCCGAGCGGGTCGCACGCACTGTGCCCGGCGTGAGTTCGGCAATCGCGGAGCGCACGCTGGGCGGGCGCTATGTCGATGTGCAAGTGCGCCTGGACCTCGCGGCGCGTTATGGCCTCAGCCAGGCCGACATCCAGCGATTGATCGCGACCGTGGTCGGCGGCGATCCGATCGGCGAAACCGTCGAGGGCCGCGAGCGCTATCCGATCGTGCTGCGCTATCCGCGTGCGGATCGCGATTCGCTCGCCGCGCTGCGGGTGTTGCCGGTGGTCGCGAGTGGCGGTGCACAGGTGACGCTCGGCCAGATTGCGGACATCGGACTGAGTGCGGGTCCGCCGATGCTCAAGAGCGAGAACGGCCAGCTCGCCAGCTACATCTATGTCGATGTCGCCGGACGCGATCTGGGTTCGGTGGTGGCGGATCTGCAGGCTGCCATAGCGAAGCAGGTTGCATTGCCGGCGGGCTACAACATCGGCTGGTCGGGGCAGTTCGAATATCTGCAACGTGCGCAACAACGACTGCAATGGGTCGTGCCGGCGACGCTGGCGATCATCTTCGTGCTGCTGTTCCTGGTGTTCCGCAGCGCCACCGAAGCCGCGCTGATCATGCTCGGCCTGCCGCTCGCGCTGGTAGGTGGTATCTGGCTGATCTGGGCGCTCGGGCATGCGGTGTCGATCGCGACCATGATCGGCTTCATCGCGCTCGCCGGCGTGGCGGCGGAGTTCGGTGTGATCATGCTGCTGTATCTGCGCCATGCCTGGGAGCGGCAACTCGCGCTGCATCCCGATGCAGACGAACAGATGCTCGATGCCGCGATCCGCGAAGGCGCGGTGTTGCGCGTACGGCCCAAGGCGATGACGGTCGCGGTGATCCTCGCCGGCCTGTTCCCGATCCTCGTCGGCACCGGCGCGGGATCGGAGGTGATGCAGCGCATCGCCGCGCCGATGGTCGGGGGCATGATCACAGCGCCACTGCTGTCGATGCTCGTCATTCCTGCCGCCTATCGGCTGCTGGGCCGTCGCAGGATCGTCCGCCGTCGAAGCCAACAATCCAACCAGAGGAGAGTCCCGTGAAAATTCAGACTGCCCTGATCATTGCCGCGATGTTGACAGCCTCCCTGCAGCAGCCGAGCAGTGCCGATAACCCGAACCATGCGAGTGCGCATGGCCTGCAGACGAAGGCAACTGCCATTGGCGCTAAGGCATCGGCAACGGGTACGGTCAAAATCGTTGACACGAAAGCCGGCAAGATCACCATCTCTCACGGCCCCGTGAAGGCTCTCAAGTGGCCTGCGATGACCATGGCGTTCAAGGCCACACCAAAACAACTGGTTAGCGTCCATGTAGGGCAACAGGTGGAGTTCGAGTTCGTATCCAAGGACATGGATGCGACCCTCACCCGCATCGCGTCGATGAAGTGAGATCGCTGCACCTGACCGCCTGCGCGACCGGTGCGACGTTTGCGTTCGTGCTGCCGGCGTTGATGAAAGGCAATCCCTAGTCCGGCGTGCGTTCGTTTGCCGCGATCGCGGCGTCGATAACCTCGATGCCGATGTCGCCAGCGCACAACGCACGCTTGTCTTCGGGCGCGAGTCGCTTGATCGCGTATTCGGCTTTCGATGCGCTCGAACGATCCGGATAGGCGAATTGCACCAGCACGCGCGCGGGCGGATGCGAGCGCGTGTAGCGCGCGCCCTTGCCGGCGATGTGCAGGGCGTAGCGTTTGGCGACGTCGATCGCGATGCCGGTGTACAGGCTGCCGTCGCGGCATTCAAGCACATAGACGAACCAGCTCATCGCGATCAATCCGGCACGATCAGTTCAATTTGGTCAGGTCAGCGTGAGCGCGATCCGCCGCCAGTCGGCGCGGACTTCGCGGCAATCGTCGCTGGCCATCGCGAATGCGCGGCACACCCACGGACGTTGCGCATAGATCGTGCAACGCATCGTGTCGCGATCCAGCGCAAGGCACCAGCCGTCGTCGGCCTTGCCCATGATCATCGAGCCGTGCGTGTCGACGTCGATGTAGTACCCGGGCGGATCGTCGCCGGGCAGCAGCAGCACCGGCAACTGGCAGCAGCAGGCCTGGCAATCTGTGCAGGCGACGGGAGCCGTGGCGTCGAGGATGGCGGACATGCGTGCATTGTCCCACGCGCGGCTCGACCGCGGCGCGCCCGACGGCGCACACTGCGCATCCCGCATCGAGGAAAACGACATGCGCAAGGACGAGGATTTCATCGCGTATTTGCACGAATTGCTCGAGCCGGTCGGCAAGATTTCGGCGCGCGCAATGTTCGGCGGCTGGGGCGTCTACGTGGACGGCATTATCATCGGCATTGTGGTGGAAGGCCGGCTGTATATGAAGGCCGATGCGTTGACCGAATCGCGATTCATCGCGACTGGCAACGCGCCATTCAGCTATCCGTCAAAAAACGGCCCGGTGGCGATGAGTTACTGGTCGGTGCCCGAGGACGCGCTGGATTCGCCGGAAGCCATGGCGCTATGGGCGAAATTTGCGCTGGAAGCGGTACGGCGCAAGGCTTCCGCGAAGAAGACGATGCCATCGGCAAAGCGCGGGGAAGCCAAGCCTAAGCCGAAATCCCTGACGAACCGCGAGGCCGTCGCGAAAAAAGCGAAGCCTGCGGCGAAGCGCACACGAAGAGAGCGTTGACATGAGCGGACTGGAAAGCTGGCACGAGGAAAAGCAGTCGGGCTGGCTGTATCGCGAACTCGCGAAAGCCGAAAGCGAGCCGCGGATTTCCGCGCTGTTCGCCAAACTCGCGCACGAAGCCGATGCACAGGCCTTGCAATGGGAAAAGAACATCGGAACGCAAACATTGCCGGCGTTCGCGCCGTCGCTGCGTGCGCGGTTGGTGATCGCGCTCGCGCGCAGGATCGGGCCGCGCCGCATGCGCACCGCGCTCGCCGCGATCAAGGTGCGCGGACTGTCGGCGTACAGCGCTGCGGAAGTCGGAGGCCATGCGATGCCGACCTCGGTTGACGAGATCGGTCGCGGCCATCGCAGCGTCGGCGGCGGCAACCTGCGCGCGGCGATCTTCGGCGTCAACGACGGGCTGGTATCGAACGCGAGCCTGATCCTCGGCGTGGTCGGCGCGAACGTGGCGAATGCAACGGTACTCACGACCGGCATCGCGGGCATGCTCGCGGGCGCGATGGCGATGGCCGCGGGCGAATTCGTTTCGGTGAGTTCGCAGCGCGAGATGTACGAATACCAGATCGCGCTCGAGGCCGACGAACTCAAGGAATATCCGGAAGCAGAAGCCGAGGAACTCGCGCTGATCTACGAAGCGCGTGGCCTGCCGCTGGACGAAGCGCGGCGCATGGCACACACGCTGATCTCCAATCCGGAAAACGCGCTCGACGCACTGGCGCGCGAGGAACTGGGATTGAATCCGCAGGAGCTCGGTTCGCCATACGGTGCGGCGGTGTTCTCGTTCGTCTCGTTCGCGATCGGCGCGCTGGTGCCGCTACTGCCGTTCTTCGTGGGCGCGAAACTGCCCAGCGCGGCATGGATCGGCGCGTCGCTCGCGGCGTCGGGCCTGTTCGGGACCGGCGCCGCAATGAGCCTGTTCACCGGGCGTCGCGCGTTGCGCAGCGGGTTGCGCATGCTGCTGATCGGCGGCGGTGCGGGCGCGCTGACGTTCGCGATCGGGCAATTGATTGGCGGACGTTTGGGCTAATCCGCAGCGGTTGTTGCTTCGCACCGTGACTCAAGCATCCGACGGACTGCGCCACTGCAGTTTGCCCAAAGTATCCAGCCGCTCAACTTCTTCGCGCAGGTCGCCTTGCGAGATGCCGGGCGATGTTTCGGATGGCAGCACGACCGCGCACACCCGATCGCGGCCCGTGCGCTTGGCGCGGTAGAGCGCGAAATCCGCGAGTGCGATGCTCGCATCCAGGTCGCCGGCGCGTTCGGCATGCGCAGGCAGGCTGGCGATGCCGATCGAACAGGTCACGCGCAGCAGGCCGCCGTCGTGGGCGCGGAAGCGCCGTTCGGCGAGCGTGCTGCGGATGCGTTCGGCGAGCGTCAGCGCGGCGTCCATGCCGAGGCGTTGCGAGACGATCAGGAATTCCTCGCCGCCCCAGCGCAGCACGCGATCCTCGCCGCGCGTGTTGCTGCGCAGGATTTCGCTCAGCGCGATCAACACCTGGTCGCCGCGCTCGTGCCCATGCTCGTCGTTGACGCGCTTGAAATGATCGAGGTCGATCAGCAGTACCGCGCCGATCCAGTCGCGCTCGGCGCCCGGCGCATGGGTGTCGAGCGCGCGCCGGTTGGCCAGGCCGGTCAGGCTGTCGGTGCGCGTGAGTTGTTCCAGCTGCGTATTCGCGTCGCGCAGCGCGACGGTGCGTTCGTCCACCGCGCGTTGCAATTCGCGTGCGCGATGGCGCAGACCGGCGTTGTGCCGCTGCACGAAAATCACCAGCAGCAGCAACGCGAACAGCGCGACGCCGATCCGCACCACGCCGCGTTCGTACCAGTACGGGATCACGCGGATCGCGAGCGGTGCGATCTCGATTCCCCAGGCGCCAAACGGCGGCCTGGCCTGCACCCGGAAGCGGTAATCGCCGGGCGGCAGATGGGTGTAATACGCGACGCGGCGCGTGGAAGCATCGCTCCAGTTCGCGTCGTAGCCCTGCAACCAGTAGCGGAATTCGAGCCGCTCGGATTCGACCAGGCTCAGGCCGGTGAACTGGATTTCCAGGTCGCGGTGCTCGCCATCGAGATCCACCGTGCGATCGCCGGGATAAATCCTGTCGCCGCTGTGCACTCGTTCGATGCGTGCCGCCGGCGGTGCGGCTGGCGGCGGCAGCGCGGCGGTATTCAGGCGTACCGCGCCCGCGCTCGAAGCGATCCACAACAGCGTGCCTTCGCGCAGGGTGCGCGCATCACCGCCGCCGTTGCAGCAGCCGTAACGACGACCGCCGCCGCTGCGCTGGCTGCCTTCGACGACGACCTGCGCGCGCAAGCGGAACGGCGGTTTCGCGGCGGGATCGGGCAGGTCGGACAGCGCGATGCGGTAGGCACCGTCGATGCTGGTCACGTAGAGATAGCTACCGATCATATCGAGCGCCCAGCCGTTCGCGCTCGGAATGCCCGTATCCGATCCGAGCAGCAGCAAATGCCCATCGCGCAGCAGGCCGAGTCCGCGATCCATCGTGGTGATGCCGAGCAGGCCCGGACGCAGCCAGGCCATGCGCGGGACGAAGGTGCTGTCCAATGCCTCGGTGCCGGGCACGCGCGTGATGCGTTCGCCTTGTACGCGGAAGATGCCCGCGTCGGTACCGATCAATACATCGTCGGGACTTTGCGGAAGAATCGTGCGCACCTTCGCCGCGGGCACGCCGCCGGTCGGTCCGATCGCGCGCAGCACGCCGTTGCGGTAACGGTAAAGCCCACCAAGCGTCGCGATCCAGTGATCGTCGTCGCCGACCCGCTGCACAGCATCGATCTGCAGGCCGTTGAGCGGCGCCAGCGCTGGCGCCGCCACGAGCGCGCCATTGCGCCACACCGCCAGGCCGCCGCGCGTGCCGATCCACAAGGTGCCGTCGGGATCCTGCGCGAGGCTGTAGACCTGTGTCTGCGGCAAGCCCTTGCCTGCCACCAGCGTCTGCGGAACGCCATCGGAACCGACCGCCATCAGTCCGGCATTGGTGCCGATCAACAAACGTCCGTCGCGATCGCGCAGCACGCTCCATGCGAACGGATCGGCCAGGCCTTCGCGATCGCCGATGCGCGCGATCGCGCTGTCGCGCAAACGCACCAGGCTCTCGTGATGGCTGCCCAGCCACAAGCCGCCTTCGCTGTCCTCGAACAGGGCGTCGATCCACGGATGCGCGAACAGATCGCCGGCCTGCACGGTTTCCCAACGGCCATCCGGCCGGCGCCGCAGCAGACGCTCGAGCGTGCCGACCCAGAGGTTGCCGTCGTTGTCGGTCAGCAGGCTTTCGATCGCGCCGTCGCCAGCATCGGCGACGTTTTCCAGCGTGTTGGTGCGCGGATCGTAGCGACGCAATCCGGTCTGCGTGCCCAGCCACAGCACGTCGCCGTCGCGCGCGATATGCAGGATCTTCAGCGTCGGATCGTGTAGTGGAATGCGTTCGGGAATGCGCGCATGCAGGCGCGTGATCGCGCCCATGCCGCCGATCCAGACGTCCTCGCCGTCGCGCTGCAGGCTGTACGCGGCCTCGTGCAATTCGCGGATCGCGACGAGGCGTCCGCGATCGACCGTGTACACGCCCGATTCGCTGGCCGCGAGCAGATTTCCCTCTGCGGTTTGCGCCAGATCCACCACGCTGACCAAGCTGCCGCCGGCATCGAGCGCGGTGACGGTTTCGCCATCGACCTTCAGCACGCCGCGTGGCGTGCCGAACCAGATCAGCCCGTCGGCGGTGGCGAGCGCGCAGCCCGCGAGGGTGGTGTCGACGCCGGTGGTGGTGCGGTCGTACACGGTGAAGCGATTGCCGTCGAAACGCGCGATGCCGTTCTGCGTTCCGACCCATAGATAACCCAGTCGGCCCTGGGTGATGCTGAGCACGCTGATTTGCGGCAGGCCTTCATCCACACCCCAACGGTCGAGGCGATAGTGGTTGAAGTCCGCTTTCGGATCGAGCGCCGATGCCGGCGCAACGAACAATGCCAGCAACGCGCATGCGAACGCCGCAATGCATGATCCACGCGGAGCGCGGCGTGGATGCATCGGACTCATGGCCGCGTGTCAGTGCGCAGGAGTGGCGGCAGGCGTCGGCGTGGCGCGTGCTGCGATCGGGACGTTACACAGATCGATGTGGCCCGCCGGACGCTTGTACCATTCGTCGCGGCGGTTGCGGCGCGCTTCCACCACCGCGTCCCAGGTCGGCGTGTCGGTGCGGATCAACTGCAGCTTGACGCGCTCGGATTCGGGCACGTCGGCGGCGAGGCGGATGGCCTTGATCGGCACGCGCTGTTCGGGTTTTTCGTAGAAGCCCAGTGGCCCGGTGCCGCGCGGCAGCACGGAAAGCAGTTCGATGCCCTGCACGACGCGGCCCACGGTGGTGATGTTGCGGTCGAGCTGGCGCGGCGATTGGCCGGTCACGACGTAGATCTCGCTGCCGTTGCTGCTGTCGGCTTCCGTGCCGCGACCGGCGCCGAGTACACCATAGCAGTGCGTCAACCAGGCTTGTCCGTCGGATGGATCGCGCGCCGCCGGGAATCCGTCGACAAACCCGACCTGTTTCGCGTAGCCGTCGCTGTCGGGAAGTGGGTGGAAGTTCAGCGCTTTGGCGAGGGCCGTGAATTCGGCGGGAAGTTTGGCTTGCGCCGGTGCGATCGGTTTTTCATTCTTCTCGCCGGAGTCCGGATCGCCCCATTGCACGACGAAATTGTCCTGCGAGCGGATGATCGCGAGGCCATCGAAATAATGCGCGTGCGCGAGCGCGCGGATGTTCGCCACGTGCTTCGGCGCGAATTGCGGCGCAAGCTCGATCACCACGCGGCCGCTCGCGAGATCGAGGTACAGGGTGTTCTGCGGATCCAAGTCGCGCCACGCGGAGGGCGGCGCGGCGTCGAGGATTTCCTGCGCGGATTTGTATTTCGGCGGATCTTTCGCCGGTGTTGCGGCGATGGCGCCATGCATCGCGAGAGTGAAGGCCAGCGTGGCAAAGGCGAGACGTGGGTGGCGCATGGACACTCCGGTTGGATGGCGGCGAATGAGGTGCAGCGAATCAGAAACGATCGACGAATTCGATCACCGCGCCCAGCCGCATCGCGCGTTCTTCAGCAGTGACGCGCACCAGTTCAGCGATGTC
>JANXZP010000151.1 GCA_025355485.1 Pseudomonadota bacterium | reverse complement strand
CCTGCGCCACACCAAGGTCGTGATGATGGACGGCAAGCTCATGGATGCCGACGCCCTGCGCGCCGCGGGTGGATTCGCGGGCAAGCCGAAGTTCGAGGATTGATCGATTCGACGATCGGCCGCCCTGTCGAACAAGTCGAACAAGTCGAACAAGTCGAAGTCTGCGTCATATACAACGAATGTGGGATGGGTCGAGCGCAACGGTCGGATTTATTTATCCGACCCACTCGCTTTCCACTCCGCCGAAATCATTTTCCAGTCGCTGCCCTGCAGGCGCCAGCCGGTGTGGACCTGTTCGATGCGACCATCGTCCGGCAGCAGGCCCGAGCCGCCGGTCACGGCCATCGTGAAGTCGGCGGTCGCGTGGTCGGTTCCCTGCAATGCGATGGTGATCGGACCGAGGTGCGCGCGCAGGTCGGACTCGCGCAGCTGCAGCAAGCGTAGGAAACG
Organism: Pseudomonadota bacterium; assembly: GCA_025355485.1. Taxonomy (GTDB): domain Bacteria; phylum Pseudomonadota; class Gammaproteobacteria; order Xanthomonadales; family Xanthomonadaceae; genus SZAS-103. The sequence continues at coordinate 4,475 of JANXZP010000151.1, read as the reverse complement.
TTCGAAACCCTTGCGATCCAGCGGCTCGCCCTCTTCGTCGCCGGTGCCCACAAAGTCGTCGGCCATCGGTGCGACTACGCCGCCGACATCGTGCGCATCGCTGGCCTTCTGCATCGCGGCGATGGTTTCGCGGATCGCCTGTTCGGCCGGCGTTCGATGGCAACCGGCAAGTGCCAGCAACGTGCTCGCGAGCAGCGTGCACGCGATCAATACGCAGGCCATGGAGATGCTTCGATGGAATCTGCGTCGCATGCGCTACTCCGTTTCATGAATGACAGCCGTGCTGCCACTCTACCCCGGCCATGCCCGCATACAAGCGCATCCGCGACGCCTGCCATCGATCCGTCGCAGCCGTGTTGCGAGCCCGGTGGGGCTGTGTTCCAATCGCCTGAAACCTAGCCACGGCGCGCGAAATCGGCGCCGGATCAAATCGGGGGATCCTCGCATGAATCATCCACGCCCATGGCTGGACAACTACCCGGCCGGCGTCGCTCCCGAGATCGATCTCGACGAGTACCGCTCGATCGTCTCGGTGCTGGAAGCCTCGTGCCAGCGCTTCCGCGAGCGTCCGGCGTTCTCGAATTTCGGCACCACCCTGACCTATGGCGAACTCGACCGGCTGAGCAACCAGTTCGCCGCGTACCTGATCAACGAACTGCAGTTGAAGAAAGGCGACCGTGTCGCGCTGATGATGCCGAACCTGCTGCAGTACCCGATCGCGATCATGGGCATCCTGCGCGCCGGGTTGATCGTGGTGAACACCAATCCGCTGTACACCGGGCGCGAGCTCAAGCACCAGCTCAAGGATTCGGGCGCGCTGGCGATCGTGGTGGTGGACAATTTCGCGCACACCGTCGCCGAGGTGCTGGTCGACACCGACGTCAAGCAGGTCATCACCACCGCAGTTGGCGACCAGGTGAAATTCCCGAAGAGCGTCATCATCAATTTCGTGCTCAAGTACATCAAGCGGCAGGTGCCGGACTACTCGATTCCCGGCGCGATCCGCTTCGACGAAGCGCTGCGTCGCGGTCGCCGCCACAACCTGCCTGCGGTGGACATCGCGCCGTCGGACATCGCGTTCCTGCAATACACCGGCGGCACCACCGGCGTGTCCAAGGGCGCGATGCTGACCCACCGCAACCTGGTCGCGAACATGCAGCAGGCCGGCTCATGGATCGGCGGCAATCTCAAGGAAGGCGAGGAAATCATCGTCACCGCGCTGCCGCTGTACCACATCTTCTCGTTGACGGCGAACTGCCTGGTCTTCATGAAGACCGGCGGGCTGAATTACCTGATCACCAATCCGCGCGATATGCCGGCCTTCGTGCGCGAACTGAAAACAAGTGGCTTCACTTGCATCACCGGCGTGAACACGTTGTTCAACGGACTGCTGCACACGCCCGGTTTCGACCAGCTCGATTTCTCGAAACTGCATATGACCCTCGGTGGTGGCATGGCGGTGCAACGCGCGGTGGCCGAACGCTGGAAGCAGGTCACCGGCTGCACCCTGGTCGAAGCCTACGGACTGACCGAGACATCGCCAGCGGCCTGCATCAATCCGCTGGACATGAAGGAATACAACGGCGCGATCGGCCTGCCGGTTCCGTCCACCGACATCTGCGTGAAGGACGAACAAGGCAAGATGCTGCCAACCGGCGAAGTCGGCGAGCTATGCGTCAAGGGCCCGCAGGTGATGCTGGGTTACTGGCAGCGCCCCGAGGAAACCGCGAAGGTCATCGACAGCGAAGGCTGGTTGCGCACGGGCGACATGGCGCGGATGGACGAGAGAGGCTATTTCTATCTCGTCGATCGCAAGAAGGACATGATCCTGGTCTCGGGCTTCAACGTGTACCCGAACGAGATCGAAGACGTGGTCGCAATGATGCCCGGCGTGCTGGAAGTCGCGGCGGTCGGCGTACCGGACGAGAAATCCGGCGAAGCGGTGAAGATCGTGGTCGTGAAGAAGGACCCAGCGCTGACTGCCGACGAGATCAAGGCCTTCTGCAAGGAAAATCTCACCGGCTACAAGCTACCCAAGGTGATCGAATTCCGTACCGAATTGCCGAAGACCAATGTCGGCAAGATCCTGCGCCGCGAATTGCGCGATCCGCCGGCTGCTGGTACGTCGAAGGCTTGAGGAATGCCGTGAACAAGTGGCTGTTCCGTCCTTGCATAATTGCCATCGTTGTCGTCAACGGCTGTACTCATAACAATACAGTTGTCGATGCGAATGTATTCCACGGAGAAACCGAGGGAACTACTCGGCTAAGCATGGAGCGAATGTCGGCTGGCCCTACTGCTCAACTGACATACATCCCCACGCTCATTGCTTTCAACCGCATTGATGCATTCAAGTGCGGCAATGCTCGGCTGCTTCTTTGTGGCCACGTCGAAGTCGACATTATCAATTACGCTTGTCTTGGCAGAGTCGTGAACGGAATGAGCAAAGAATCCGTCATGGACTACGCCAACTCCTTGCCAAAATATGATTGCGAGACAGCAAAATGGCAGGCTATAGGAAGATAAACGTCTTCAAGGTTTGATTAGACTTCCGGTCGCATGTACGGGAACAGCAGCACATCGCGGATCGACGACGAGCCGGTGAACAGCATCACCAGCCGATCGATGCCGACGCCGAGGCCTCCGGTCGGCGGCAGGCCGACTTCAAGCGCGCGGATGTAGTCCGCATCGAAGTGCATCGCCTCGTCATCGCCGCCCTGCATCGCCGCGACCTGTGCGTGGAACCGGGCCGCCTGGTCTTCGGGATCGTTGAGCTCGGAAAACCCGTTCGCGAGTTCCTTGCCGCCAACGAACAGTTCGAAACGGTCGGTGATGCCTTTCTCGGTGTCCGACTCGCGCGCGAGCGGCGAGACCTCGACCGGATAGTGGGTGATGAAGGTCGGCTGGATGAGTTTCGCCTCGACGGTCTTCTCGAAGATTTCCAGCAGCAGCTTACCCCAGCCGTAACCATCCTTGACCGGAACCTTGAGTCGTGAGCAATGCGCAGCTAGCGCGTCACGATCACGGCAGTCGGCGGCTGAGATCTCCGGATTGTGTTCGCGCACCGATTCCTCGAGCTTCCAGCGCCGGAACGCGGGTGCGAGATCGATGTCGGCGCCGTCCCAATGCATCTGCGTGGTGCCGATCGCCTCGATCGCGACGTCGCGGATCATCGATTCGGTCAGGTCCATCACTTCGCCGTATGCAGCGTAAGCCTCGTACAACTCGAGCATCGTGAACTCGGGGTTGTGCCGGGTGGATACGCCTTCGTTGCGGAAATTGCGGTTGATCTCGTACACGCGTTCAAATCCGCCGACCGTGAGGCGCTTGAGATACAGCTCCGGCGCGACGCGCAGGTAGAGGTCGAGGCCGAGCGCGTTGTGGTGGGTCACGAAGGGTTTCGCGACGGCGCCGCCGGGGATGTAATGCATCATCGGCGTTTCGACTTCGAGAAAACGCCGCGCGTCGAGCCAGCGACGCATCGCGGCGATGATGCGCGAACGCTTCACGAACACGTCACGTGCGTCCGGGTTGACGATCAGGTCGACGTAGCGCTGTCGATAACGCTGTTCGACGTCGGCCAGACCATGCCACTTGTCCGGCAGCGGACGCAGCGATTTCGTCAGCAGCCGCAGCGCGTCGCAGCGGATCGACAGCTCGTTGGTCTTGGTGCGCATCAGCACGCCCTCGGCGGCGACGATATCGCCGACGTCCCAGCCCTTGAATGCCTCATAGGCATCGCCAAGCGTCGATGCCTGCAAAAACAATTGCACGCGGCCGCTCATATCCTGGATCTGCGCGAAACTCGCCTTGCCCATGATGCGCTTGGCCATCAGGCGCCCAGCCACCTGCACGCGACGCGCGGCGGCATCCAGCGCCTCGCCATTCCAGCGCTCGGCATCGGCGAATTCGGCGTGCAGGTCGCCCGCGTAATCGGCTCGGCGCGCATCGTTCGGATAGGCAATGCCCGCCTCGCGCAAGGCGCCGAGTTTGGCGCGGCGTTCGGCGATCAGCTTGTTTTCATCGATGGGTGCTGGATCGATGGATGCTGGGTCGTGCGGCTGTTCGGTCATGGTGGTGCCGGATGGTTGTCGGTGAATAGTGCACGAAGCGCTCACGCATCGGAACGTTTGGAACCCGCTTCGAGCCCCGATTTCAGGCTTGCCTCGACGAACTCGTCCAGGTCGCCGTCGAGCACCTTCTGGGTATCGCTGCGCTCGATGCCGGTACGCAGGTCCTTGATCCGCGACTGGTCGAGCACATAGTTGCGGATCTGGCTGCCCCAGCCGATATCCGACTTCGTGGCCTCCAGCGCATCGCGTTCGGCGTTGCGCTTCTGGATTTCGAGTTCGTAGAGTTTCGCCTTGAGCATCTTCATCGCGGTGTCGCGGTTCTGGTGCTGGCTGCGCCCGGTCTGGCACGCGACGACCGTGTTGGTCGGCACATGGGTGATGCGCACCGCCGATTCGGTCTTG
>JANXZP010000145.1 GCA_025355485.1 Pseudomonadota bacterium | reverse complement strand
GAAACGTCTAGCTGGGTACTCGGGCGCAACTGCGTCTATAGAGACAGCACTATCGCGGAGTATCGCGTCTCCATACGAACTCCACGCGGCTGGAAGTCCTACGGCCACTTCAACGATCTAGAAACAGCCACTTATATTGCGAACATCGCAATTCTTGCAGAACGCTGCGAGGAAAAGTACGAGCTGAATGAAGGAATTGGAGAAAAGAACAGAGAAGAGTTGGATAAATGGAGGCGGCAGCCAGGCAACTTGAACCTAGAGAAAACTGCTGCTGATCGCTATAAGAAAGTCCAAGCTGACCTCGCAGCCCTACGGGAACAAGAGCGCATAAAAGCAGAAAAGGCCGCAGAAGAGCGTCGCCTGCGAAAAGCAAAACTCGCTGAAGAGCGGAAACAACAAGAAGAAGTTGCTGCTGAGAAACGGCGCATCCACGACGAGCAGGTCAGAATGATCTATGGCCTGAGCAACCCTGATCTCGTAAAGTTCATTAAGGACACAAAGTTGCACGACCCTCTCTACGAAATCGCAATGAATGAGGCAGTTCGTAGATACAACAAGCTGGGCATACCGCGTGCAACCTAACAATTCATTCAAGCCGACGCGACGGTTCCTTCGGTTTAGTGGACACCCTGACCTAACCTGCCACGAATCCTCAGGCAGATCCCAGAAAGGAACTTCAGCGATGAACACAGTCTCCCCCGCACGCATCATGGAAGTCGGCATGGCGTTCTGGCCGGCCAAGGTACTGCTCTCGGCAGTGGAGTTGGGGCTCTTCACGGAGATTGGCGCCTCTTCGAAAACGGGCCGCGAGCTGCAGGACGCGCTCGGGTTGCACCCACGGGCCAATCCCGATTTCTTCGATACGTTGGTTGCACTTCACTTTCTTGAGCGCGACGGCGATGGTCCCGAGGCGCGCTATCGCAACACGGTTGAAACCGCGTTGTTCCTCGATCGCAGCAATCCGCATTTCATCGGCGGCTTCCTGGAAATGGCCAACGCCCGCCTTTACCCTTTCTGGGGCGACCTGAGCGAAGCGCTCCGCACCGGCAGCCCGCAAAACGAGGTCAAGCATTCGGGCGCGTCCATGTTCGCCGAGCTCTACAGCAAGCCCGAGCGGCTCGAGCAATTCATGGATGCGATGAGCGGAATTTCCGCCGGCAATTTCCTGGCCTTCGCCGACAAGTTCGATTTCTCCCGTTATCACACGATGTGCGACGTGGGCGGCGCGACCGGCCAGCTCTCGATGTTCGTGGCCCGCAAGCACCCTCACCTCCGCTGCACCTCCGCCGATCTTCCAGCCGCCACCGCGATCGCGGAACGGAAGATCGCAGTCGCCGGGCTTGCCGATCGCGTCTCAGCACGACCGCTCGATTTCTTCGCGGACCCGCTGCCGAAGGCCGATGTCATCACGATGGGCATGATCCTGCACGACTGGAATCTCGAGAAGAAGATGCACCTCATCCGTGCGGCCTACGATGCGTTGCCTGCCGGCGGCGCGTTCGTCGTCATCGAGAACCTCATCGACGACGCGCGGCGCGAGAACGCATTCGGGCTGATGATGTCGCTCAACATGCTGATCGAATTCGGCGACGCATTCGATTTCACCTTCGCCGATTTCTCCCGGTGGTGTCGCGAGGTCGGCTTCAGCAGGACCGAAGTGATTCCGTTGGCGGGCCCGGCAAGCGCCGGCGTGGCCTACAGGTAGCCGACGAGCCGATCTGCGACCCGGAAAAAGGCCAGAGCGACTTCCATGTCAATCGGAAATTCGCTCCGGCCCTAATATTTCTTGAAGCACTGAACGCTTCAAACGTGCTTCCGGCTATCGGTGATCAGCGGGATGGCGGAACCGTGATCGAGGTGGAAGTCGGCGGAACGCCCATCTGGTCGCCGCTGTGATCGATGATCGGCGGATCGCCCGGGACGTGGCCATGGTCGACGGCCGGATATGCCTTCTGCCGATTGGAAGCCTGGTAAGCGGCAGTCTTCGCGTCGTCGCCGGTCAGGGCCATGGCAGCAGGGCTGTACTGGCTCGACGAGCTCGGCGCGTGATGCTTCACGCGACGGTGCTTCACTTTTGTAGTCGACTGCTGAGCATCGGAATTTGTCGACTGTGAATCGGCGGGGGCCGCCTGATCGCTGGCCTGGTTGGCCGGTGCATTCTGGCTATCCTGCGCAAATGCAGGTGAGGCGAGTGCTAGCGCAAGACCGACGGCGAGATAGATGCGGCTGTTCATGATGTGCCTCCTTGGCAGCGGTGGGGAATTCCCAGCGGATGATGCGACGCGGACGATGAATCCTGACTGCATCGTCGCCGCGCACGCCGAATGGATGATGCGTCGTTACTGTGCGGTTCAAGAAACCGGGGAGCCCGAGTGAGCGAGACCCACTCCAGTGTTGTGCGCGAAACTGCCGCGGAACAAATGCACATGGATATTCGCGTGGACGACTTGAGCAACCCGGAGGTGATCCAGCTACTTCGCGAGCATCTGCAAAGCATGACCTTGCACTCTCCGCCCGAGAGCATTCATGCGCTCGATGTCGAGGCGCTGCGCCAGCCGGATGTCACGTTCTGGAGCGCATGGCAAGACTCCGAATTGATGGGTTGCGGCGCGATCAAGGAGCTTGATCCTCGTCATGGCGAGATCAAGTCGATGCGCACGGCGTCTTCGCATCGAGGCAAGGGCGTTGCGGCCAGGCTGATGCAGCACATGCTCGAAGAGGCGCGCCGCCGTTGCTACGAGCGACTGAGCCTGGAGACCGGCTCGATGAAAGCATTCGCGCCAGCGCACAGGCTGTACGCGCGTTTCGGATTCCGGATGTGCGGACCTTTTGCGGACTACGTCGAAGATCCGTATAACGTGTTCATGACCAGAGAGCTGTAGGCGATGTCGCGCACCCTGACGTTCTCACTGACCCTGCTCGCGATGATCGCGTTCGCCGGCAATTCGCTGTTGTGCCGGTTGGCGCTGAAGGACACCCACATCGACGCGGCAAGTTTCACGTCGATCCGAATCGTCTCGGGCGCGCTTACGTTGTGGATGATCGTGCGGCTGCGCCGTGGTGGCTACAGGCGCTCCTGGCGCCTGGGTGCACTTCCCACATCCCTGTGGGGCACGCACGGAGCTGGAGGAAGCTGGCCATCCGCATTCGCGTTGTTTGCATACGCAGCATGCTTTTCCTTTGCTTACATCAACCTGCCGGCGGCGACCGGAGCGCTGCTGCTGTTCGGCGCCGTACAGGCGACGATGATCGGCTACGGACTGTGGACCGGCGAACGGCTTCGGGTTCTTCAAACACTCGGGCTGATCTGCGCATCGGGCGGATTGGTGGGTTTGATGCTTCCGGGCATTTCCGCACCGCCGCTGTTTTCATCGATGCTGATGCTGTCTGCCGGCATCGCCTGGGGCGTCTATTCGCTGCGCGGCAAAGGCACGACCGATGCTACCGGCGCGACGATGGGGAATTTTCTGCGCGCCGTTCCGTTTGCGATTGCATTGAGCGCGATGGTATTGCCGTGGATGTCGCTGGATCGCGACGGCGTCTGCTACGCGATCGCTTCGGGCGCGCTGACCTCGGGTATCGGCTATGCGATCTGGTACACCGCGCTGCGCGGCTTGAAGGCGACGAGTGCCGCCGCCGTGCAACTCAGCGTGCCGGTGTTCGCGGCGATCGGCGGCATTGCGTTCCTCGGCGAATCGATCAGCTTGCGTTTGTTGATCGCGTCGACTGCCATCCTCGGCGGAATCGCGCTGGTGATCGTCGAAACGCCCGGGAAACGGACATAGCAAGGAACAAGGAAGAATCTGAAACCTGATGGGAATAAGATTCGCCTTTCTGTCCAAATACACAGGATCGTTGATGTCACAGATCGAACAACGTTTGCGCGCGCTGGGCCTGTCGCTTCCGCCGCCGGCGCAACCGCCGCCGGGAATCGTCTTGCCGTTCCAGTTCGTGCGCTTCGTCGGTCGGCGTGCGTTGATTTCCGGGCACGGCCCTCAGAGTCCGAACGGCTGGTTCACCGAACCGCTCGGGAAAGTCGGACGCGAAGTGACGATCGAACAGGGCTACGAAGCGGCGCGGCTCACCGCGCTGTCGATGCTCGGCAGCCTGCAGCGCGCGCTGGGCGACCTGGATCGGATCGCCGCCTGGACGCGCGTGTTCGGCATGGTCAACTCCGCGCCCGGCTTCAACCGGCAGCCGAACGTCATCAACGGCTTCTCCGACCTTATCCTCGAAGTCTTCGGTCCCGACATCGGCGCGCACAGCCGCAGCGCGGTCGGCATGGCGGAGTTGCCGTTCAACATTCCGGTCGAGATCGAGGGCGAAGTGGAGTTATTCCCTGATGGCGCATGATCGAGCAGTCTTTCGCGATGCGAGCACGACCCTCTTGCGACCGGCAATGCGCGGAGGGTCAGCGAGTATTCATCCCTTCACGGCAATTCGCACAGATTCCTAACGCTGCCGGGAGCAGTCTTGTCGTAGATGGGCAGTGCATGTTGCATTCGGACCATCGACGTGGCCGTGCGGCGCACGTTCTTTCATCGATCGACATTCCACGCCCCAAAAAGGCAGATATGGACATCTCAAAAGAGCGGCATAGGACAACCGGAGCAGGTCGAAGAATGCTCAACAAGGTACCTGAAATCACCCTCTACTTCTGGGTGATCAAGGTCTTGTGCACGACGGTCGGCGAGACGTTCGCCGACTTTCTGGATCAGAACCTGCACCTGGGTTTGACTAATACGACCTATCTGATGGGCGGGTTGTTGATCGCCGTTCTGTTTTTCCAGTTCAGGTCCGGCAAGTACGTGGCCAGCATCTATTGGCTCGCTGTCGTACTGCTCAGCATCGTGGGCACCCTGATCACCGACAACCTGACGGACAACTTCGGTATCTCCCTCGTAACGACCACCATCGTGTTCAGCGTGATGCTGGCCGCGACATTCGCAGCCTGGTATGCGAAAGAGAAAACGCTCTCCGTCCATACGATCTACACCAGCCCACGCGAAGCCTTTTATTGGGCGGCGATCCTGTTTACCTTTGCCTTGGGCACCGCGGCAGGCGATCTTGTCGCAGAACGCCTGCAACTCGGCTACCTGATATCGGCATTGATCTTCGGAGGGCTCATCGCAGCCATCGCCATCGCCCATCTGCGTTTCAAGTTGAACGGAATTTTCAGCTTCTGGGTCGCGTACATCCTGACCCGCCCGCTTGGCGCGTCGATCGGGGATTACCTGTCGCAGCCCCGCGATGCGGGAGGCATCGCCTTGGGCACAACCGCAACGAGCGGCCTGTTCTTCGTGACGATCCTGGTGCTGGTCGTCTATCTTTCGATCACCAAGAAAGACGCCATTCCAGAAGCAGCCAGCATTTCATCTGCCTGAATCGGCCAGCGTGATTCGACAGACAGCGCCGCGACGCTGCGTGGCGGTCGCTCACGCACTCACCTAGCGATATGCGATGCGTGCGCGGATGCTGAATAGCCATTCATCGCGTTGCGGAAATCGGAAGGATTCCTAACGCAAGCAAGCGCAGTCTTTGCGCACACGGTCTGAATACCCTGTGCATGTTCGTCTGCAAATCGCGGCGCACTGCTTCCACCGCTCCCACCTTGAGGTATCGCATGAACTCCATTCAAATGCTCGCAATCGGCACCGCGCTGGCCGCCTTCACGACCGCAGCAGCGCATCCTGCGGCATGCTCTATCCATCCTGCGAAAGGAACTTCGGATCAGGCACTCGCCAAGCTCGCCAAGGTATCGAAAGACACGGCCCAGACCAGCGCGTTGAATGCAGTGAAAAACTCGAGCACGTCGACCGTCGCCAGCGCCGAACTGGAAGCCGAAGACGGCTGCCTGATCTGGTCGTTCGACGTCAAGCAGAAGAACGTGCGCGGCATCCAGGAAGTGACTGTGGACGCCGGCACCGGCAAGGTGCTTTCGTCGCACCACGAATCACCGCGCGATGAAACGGTAGAAACCGCACAGGATGCCGCCGAGGCGAAGAAAAAATAATGCTGCACCCTGCCCGATAACCCGTCCGGTTCCAGTCGACGCCGCATCCGCCTACACTGGATGTTCCCCACCGAGCCGGACGTGTCCTCATGCGCCAGTCTTCCATTCGTTTCCTGTTGACGACTTTTGCGATGATGCTGTGCGCGCAATCGGCTGGTGCAGCCGATACCAGTGATCCCGCCGCGCAGTGGACGACGAAACTCGCGCCGCAGGTGGTCGCATGGCGGCGCGATATCCACCAGCATCCCGAGCTCGGCAATCACGAATTCCGCACGTCTGAACTTGTTGCCAAGCAGTTGCGTTCGCTCGGACTCGAGGTGAAGACCGGCGTTGCACACACCGGCGTGATCGCGTTGCTCAAAGGTGGGAAGCCGGGGCCGCATCTCGCTATCCGCGCCGACATGGATGCGTTGCCGGTGATCGAGGAACTCGACCTTCCGTTCAAATCCACCGAACGCACGCAATACAACGGCAAGGACGTTGGCGTGATGCACGCTTGCGGCCACGACGGTCACACCGCGATGCTGCTCGGCATCGCGACCGCGCTCGCGGGCATGCGCAAGGATCTT
>JANXZP010000144.1 GCA_025355485.1 Pseudomonadota bacterium | reverse complement strand
GCGCACGATGCCCTGATCTACGACCGCCAGCACGGCGGCAAGGAAGTGGGCGCCACCACCTGCTCGCTGTGGTCGCCGACGCTGAAGAACAACATCGCCATGGCGATGCTGGACGCGCCGCACCACCTCGGCCAGGGCGAGTTGTGGGCCGAGTTCTACATCAAGCGCGAACTGGTCTGGCAGCGACGCAGGGTCCGGTGCCGTATAGCCGAGCGTCCGTTCTACTCGCCGGAACGCCGCAAGCTGACGCCGCCCAACGATCGCTGACACATTCGCAAAGACGAACACCGTTACTCCCAGTGAGGAGAGGGCCATGAGCACCACCACCCGTTACGCCAACACGCGCCCCGAAGTTGCCGCGGAAGATGCGATGACGCTGCCCGCGCGCTACTACACCGATCCGGAATTGTTCCGTCGCGAGCTGCGCGCCGTGCACCACGACATGTGGCTGCATGCCGGACGCATGGAACAGTTGCCGGAACCGGGCAGTTATTTCCTGGTGCGTTTTGCCGGCGTCAACGTCATCGTCGTGCGCGACCAGAACGGCGACATCGCCGCATTCCACAACACCTGCCGCCATCGCGGCACGCTGCTGTGCAAGGAAGACGAAGGCAGGATCGCTGGCCGCATCCGTTGCCCGTACCACGCATGGACGTACGAGCTCGACGGCCAGCTCGTCGGCGCGCCGAACATGGAAAAAGTCGCGGGCTTCCGCATGGAAGACCACCCGCTGGGCAGCGTCGCGAGCGCGACCTGGGACGGCCACATCTTCATCAATCTTTCGCCGCAGCCGATCCCGTTCGACGAGCATCTCGCCGGGCTCGACAAGAAATTCGCGCCGTGGCAGATGGCCGGACTCAAGCGCGTCGAGCGCCGCGTCTATCACGCGAAGGCGAACTGGAAACTCATCTTCCAGAACTATTCCGAGTGCCTGCATTGCCCGATCGCGCACCCGCTGCTCAACAAGTTGTCGCACTACATGAGCGGCGACAACGAACCGCCGCAGCCGACTTATCTCGGCGGGCGCATGGACCTGCGTCCGGGCGTGAAGACGTTGACGATGGACGGCCAGACCAATCGCGATCCGTTCCCCGGCATCTCGGCCGAGGACGCGCGCCACGTCTACTACTACGCGCTGCTGCCGAATTTCCTGTTGAACCTGCATCCGGATTACATGCTCACGTTCCAGTTGTGGCCGATCGCGGTGGATCGCACCGACATCGTCTGCGAGTGGCATTTCCATCCGGACGAAATCGCGAAACCGGATTTCGACGCTAGCGGCGCGGTCGATTTCTGGGAGCTCACCAACCAGCAGGATTGGGAACTCTCGGATCGCGCGCAGGAAGGCATCTCGAATTTCGGTTACCAGCCCGGGCCGTATTCGAACCGCGAGGAATTGCTGTTCGGACTCGATCGCTGGCTGCTGGAACGGTTAGCGCGGCATGGACGCAGCGCGGCGAATTCGTCCGCGTCCGATTGAGCGCACGCACCCTCCATGGCCACGACGCAACGTAGCGGCACTCGGGGCAAGTCCGCACGCACAACGCGGCATCGCGAATCGCCCGAGGTCCGCAAGAAACTGCTGATCGAAGCGACCATGCGCTCGATCGCCAAGTATGGTTATTCCGGAACGACCATCGAAACGATCTGCAGCGAGGCGCAGGTGTCGCGCGGCCTGATCAACCATCATTTCGGCAGCAAGGAAGAATTGATCACGCAGTCATACAAGGCGCTGCGCGACGAATGGATGTTCCAGACCCACGGCAGCCTGCGCGGCAGCTATCTTGAGCCCGAGGACAAGCTGCACGCGATGATCCGCGTGAACTTCGATCCGGCCATGTTCAAGCAGGAATACCTGGGCATCTGGGCCGGATTCTGGAGCGCGATCGGCAAGTCGCCAGCGCTACGAACACTCAATCGCGAATTGTTCGACAAGGATCGCGACACCTACCAGCAGATCTTCGAGGAGATCGCCCGCAAGCGCGGCAAGACCATCGACGCGCGCCGCGCCGCCCTGTCGATCATCGCGCTGATCGACGGCTTCTGGCTGGAATGGTGCCTTGATCCGAAGGGTTTCACGGCCGAGGAAGCCGAAGCGGCATGCATGGGCTTTGTTGCGCAGACTTTCGCTTAGGAATAATCGTACGTACCATCATTCGTTTGCGAAGCCGCCATCCCCTTTCCTGGTGTTGCTGAGGACGTTTTAACGCCGGACGGGCAGACTGTACAGTTACGCATCTGGATCGAAGGGACGAAACGATGACATCCAGTCCGAATCGCGGTACGGAATTGCCGCAACCGCCCGCCGCAGACGCTTCGCCGCGTGAGCATCATGATCAGCATGCGATCAGCTCGATCTTCGCGCACATCCCGCACCCGCATATCCACCACCGCAGGAAGAACCCGCCCAAGTCCGCTTCCAGCCAGCCCAAGCCAATGGGTCTGATCGGCCGGATCAATGCATATCTCGCGGTCAAGGTTACCGATGCGGTCGGCACGATGTGGTGCGCCTACGCATTCGCCGCGCTGGCGCTGGTGAGCCTTCCCGATGCGATCCACCAGGGCAAGGCGGCACTGGTCGCGTGGATCGCACAGACCTTCATCCAGTTGGTCCTTCTGTCGATCATCATCGTCGGCCAGAAGGTCGCGGGCGAAGCGACCGACAAGCGCGCGATCGACACCTACAACGACGCCGAAGCGGTGCTCCACGAAGCGGTCCAGATCCAGCAGCATCTCGCTGCGCAGGACGCGTTCCTGCAGCGGCTGATCGATGAGTTGTGCGAGCGCAAGACCAGCGCTGCGGCCAGGCAGTCAGATCCACCGGCCTGACGGGGCGATGTGGCGGTTTCGGTTTCCCCATTGCCATTGCGTCGACCCGCGGCGTAGGCTCGTGCCGGGGATGATGCGATTCGATTCGACCGCTGGGGGAAGCGACGATGATCCGTGTGTTCGTACTCGACGACCATGCGCTGGTGCGCACCGGATTCCGCCTGATCCTGTCGAACGAAACCGACATCGATGTCGTCGGTGAAGCGGCATCGGGCGAGGAAGGCCTGCCGTTGATCCGCAAACTGAAGCCCGATGTCGTGCTATGCGACCTGCACCTGCCGGGCGTTAGCGGGATGGAGATCACCGAGCGCATCGTCCGCGGCGATTCCGGCGCGCGGGTGATCATCGTCACCGTGCAGGAAGACGGACCGATGCCGCGGCGTTTGCTGGATGCCGGCGCGAGCGGTTATCTCGGCAAGGGCTGTGCCGCCGAAGAGCTGTTGCGCGCGGTGCGCGATGTGGCGCGCGGCAAACGCTACCTCGGCAACGACGTGGCGCAAAAGCTTGCGCTGGGTTCGTTGACTGGCGATGCATCCCCATTCGACGCGCTGTCGCCACGCGAGCTCGAGATCGCGATGCTGCTGTGCCAAGGCCTGCGGATGGAAGACATCGCCAAGCGCCTGAGTCTGAGTCCGAAAACCGTCGCGACCCACAAGTACCGCAGCTTCGACAAGCTCGGCGTGAGCGATGCGATCGAATTGTTGCGCGCGGTGCGCGACGTTGCCCGCGGCAAGCGATATCTGGGCAGCGATGTGGCGCAAAGACTCGCACTCGATCGACTTTCAGGCGAGGGTTCGCCATTCGACTCCCTGAGCAAGCGCGAACTTGAAATCGCGATGCTGGTCTGTCAAGGCATTCGTATGGAAGACATCGCCAGGCGATTGAGCCTCAGCCCGAAAACGGTCGCAACGCACAAATACAACTCGTTCGAGAAACTCGGCGTGCACGACGCGATCGCGCTGTCGCGGCTGGCTTCGCAGTACGGATTGATCGAAGCGCACTGAGGTTCGGTGCTTGATGCAAGGAGCGCGAGGATTGCGCGGCGGCGATCGACAGCGGCGACCGCATTGCGCGTCCGCCGCATATTTCCAAAGCAGCAGCCTACGGAGCGTCCGCCGACGATTCGGTTCCGGCCGCATCCAGCCTTGCAGTATCAGCCCTTGCCGCATGAGTATTCGCAGTCTCAGGGATGCGCATTTTCTGCATTTCAGCATCCTGTGTATCAATGTCCTGTATATCGACCCCCTGCGTGGGCATTGGCGGCTGCGGCTCGGCAACATTTGGCGATGGAACCAAGGCCGCTACAGCGGACTGCGGCATGGCTGATTGGGGCGTTGCAACAGCAGATGCAGTCTCGGGCTTTGGCGCAGCCATCGTCGATTCCGCTGCGACAGCAGCAGGTGCAGCAGGCTTGATCGGAGCAGGCCGCATCGGCGCAGAAATGCTCTGCCCGATTGACGCACTGATCGCATCGCTCAAGCGCATCGGTGAAGCAGCCGTCGGCATTGGCATCGGCCGCGCGATGGGAGTCGGAGGCGGCCGTGGCGCGGACACTTTCGGCGCTTCGGTCACGGCTGGTACGGGCGCTGCCGTAGCAGTCATTGCTGCGGCGACAGGCGCTGCATCGACGGGCGGCGTTTGAGTATCACGCGCTTCTGCAGCAGCAGTCGGTGGTGGCGATGCTGCAGCGGCAGCGGCATTCGCGTTTTTCGCCTCGGCTGTCAGTGCAGCGAGCCTCTCGGCGACGCTCACGATCGGGCGTTCCTGCACAGGCGACGCCACTGCGGGGACATCGACGTGCGCAGTTGGCGCGGCTACTCGTGTTTCG
>JANXZP010000114.1 GCA_025355485.1 Pseudomonadota bacterium | reverse complement strand
GCGCTCGATCTCGAACATGTTGTTGATCTTGCGCGACAGATACACGATCGAAGGATCGGCATGGTCGAGTGCGAGGCCGCCGGAATAGTGCGGTTCGCGCTCATGGGCGCCCGGCGGCGTTTGCGGAAACCATCCGCCGGCCGCGACGAGTTCGGTGTCGAGCCAGCGACCGCCGAGCCAGCGCGCGTAGTGGTAGCGATGATCGGTTTCCTTCGGGAAACGCGCATACGCGATCACTGGATTGCCGTTGGCATCCGGCGCGATATCCCATATCCACGCGCGCACCTTGCTGGGCTTCGCGTCGTACACGATGTCGCTGTCGCGATGCTGGATCGGCAGTGTGTCGATCGTGCCGACGCGCGTGCCGTCGGCCTTGTAAAACGCGCCGTGCGTGTATTTCAGGTAGTAGATCGAGTTCGTCCGCTCGTCGCGCGGATGGCCGTCGGTGAATGCGATGTGGATCGTCGATTTGCCGTCGGATGCGATCTTGAAATACGGGCGGATCGAGTCCGCTTCGCGACCAGCCTGTTCGACCAGGATGCGTGGTGCGCTCCATGTTTTCCCATCAGGCGATGTCGAGAACGTCGGCTTCCAGCTCTCGCCGCGCCAGAACACATAGATCAGTTTCTCGTCGGCCAGATACACCGGTTGGCTGTAGGTGGTCCTGGGCGTCTTCACGACCGTGATTTCGGGATCCCACGCACTGATGTCCTCGGACCGCGTGGTCGTCTGGCTGTAAAGTCCGATCAGGTTATGCCGCGTGTAGAACACCATCAGGCGGCGATCGGGCAGCACCAGGATCGATGGACTGTCGTGGTCGTCGACCTCCCAATGGTTTTTCAATGTGACTACTTCGTTGCGTCCAGTCGCGTGGTCGTAAGCGCCGATCTGCAAGTCGCCGTGGCTGGTCACCCAACCGGCGTAGGTGCGATTGCGCTTGCCTTCGATGTGCACCGCACGCGGGTCTTCGATCCAGTTCCACGCGCCATCCTTCGCGAACACGATGGGCGATGCATGCGATGGCACGGAAGCGGCCTGCGGCGTGCAGCCGGCAAGCAATGCCAGCGCGAGGGACACTACGATCCACGCGCAGCGCTTCATGCGCCTGCGTGCCGGATGCGAGGCGCCGTCAGCGCCCATCCACATGCAGAAAACGCGTTTGGCGCTTGAAGAAACGCAGCACGATATAAATCGCGAATCCGATTCCGAATGCGATCAACCGCGCACGGTTCGGCGCGAATGGATGCGTCGCGACGAAATCCTGCGCCAGTCCGGTCAGCGTGAACGCAACCACCAACGCGAACGCGCTCGCATTCTCGCGTCGCAAGACCGTGCGCCAAGAGAACGGCAACGTGGCGGGCTTCCAGCGACCGAAGGCAGGCAGGATCGCCGGCGTCTGTTCGGCCCAGTCGAGATATTCCTGGCCGAATTTCGTGCGCAGGAATTCCTCTTCCGAATACATGATGCGTTCGTAGTACAGCGCATACGCCAGCGTGACCAGCGCGGCCAGCCACCAGACCCCCGGCACCATGGCCACGCCCAGCCACATCAGGTAGTTGCCGAGATACAACGGATGCCGCACCGCCGAGTACATGCCCGTGCGGTTGAGTATGGCGGCGGTTTGCTGGCGCGTGCTGCGTCGCGAGGTGTCGTGCGGCACGCGGCCGACGGTGACGATGCGCACGATCAGGCCCGATGCGGATACCGCGACGCAGGCCAGCAGCCATGCCAGTCCGTTCGCCCAGCCCGGCTGCTCTTGTGGATCGAACAGGATCAGTCCCAGGATCGCGGCCATCGCCAGCAGCGGCAACAGGCTGCGCCAGCGGAACAGCCACAATCCGCTGCGGGCGAATTCTTCGCGCAAGGCCATGGTCGGCGGGACTCTCAACGGGAATCGGTGGGCCATTAGGCCATCGGGACCTGCCTGCCGCAATGCGCGCCGACCTTATGTGACAGTCACGCGAAACCGGAATCCGCGCTATGGCAAACTAGGCGCCCTACGCCTTCCACCCCGGTCCCTTCCATGCTGATTTTCGAGCAGTCCCAACCGGGACGCACCGCCGCCGCCCAGCTTCCAGCTGCCGTGGCGATGCCCGACTTGCCCAAGCGTTTCCTGCGCACGACGCCGATTGGATTGCCGGAAGTTTCCGAGCTGCAAGCCGTGCGCCATTACACGAATCTGTCGCGCAAGAATTTCTCGATCGACACCCAGTTCTATCCGCTCGGTTCGTGCACGATGAAATACAACCCGCGCGCCTGCCATGCGCTGGCGATGCTCGACGGTTTCCTCGGACGCCATCCGTATGCGCCCGAATCGTTGAGCCAGGGTTTCCTGTCGTGCATGCACGAGCTGCAGGAAATACTCGCCGACGTGACCGGCATGAAGGGCGGTGTGTCGCTCGCGCCGATGGCCGGCGCGCAGGGCGAGTTCGCCGGCGTGGCGATGATCATGGCCTATCACCGGCATCGCGGCGATACCGCGCGCACCGAGATCATCGTCCCCGACGCTGCGCACGGCACCAACCCGGCGACCGCGACGCAATGCGGTTGCACGGTGCGCGAGATTCCGACGCTGTCCAATGGCGACATCGACATCGAGGCGCTGAAGAAAGTTCTCGGCCCGACCACCGCCGGCATCATGCTGACCAATCCGTCCACGATCGGCGTGTTCGAACGGCGCATCGTCGAGATTTCGAAACTCGTGCACGAGGCCGGCGGCCTGCTGTACTACGACGGCGCGAACCTCAACGCGATCCTCGGCAAAGTCCGTCCGGGCGACATGGGTTTCGACGCGATCCACATGAACCTGCACAAGACTTTCTCGACACCGCACGGCGGCGGCGGTCCGGGTGCGGGTGCGGTGGGCGTGAGCGAACGCCTGAAACCGTTCCTGCCGATCCCGATGATCGAGAAGCGCGCCGACGGCCACTACGGTTTCGTGCGCAAGAAGGATCGTCCGCTGTCGATCGGCCGGCTCTCGGCGTTCGCCGGCAACGCGGGCGTGCTGCTGCGCGCCTACGTGTACGCGCGGATGCTCGGACGCGAGGGCATGACGCGCGTGGCCGAGTACGCGACGCTCAATGCGAACTACCTCGCCGCGGAATTGCGCAAGCGCGGCTTCACGCTGGCGTACCCCGAACGCCGTGCGTCGCACGAGTTCATCGTCACCGTCGCGCCGCAGAAGAAAGCCAATGGCATCACCGCGCTGGATTTTTCCAAGTCGCTGCTCGACTACGGCATCCACGCGCCGACCAACTATTTCCCGTTGCTGGTTCCCGAGTGCTTGCTGATCGAGCCGACCGAGACCGAAAGCAAGGACACCCTGGACCGGTTCATCGCCGTGATGGCCGAGCTGCTGGATAAATCCTCCAGCGATCCGGAGTGGATGAAGGGCGCGCCCTACACCACGCCGGTCCGTCGCCTCGATGACGTCAAGGCTGCGCGCGAGCTCGACCTTGCCTATATTGCGCCGCAGGCCGCATGAGCGACATCGCCGCCCCCGGCTGGCCGCAGGTCTGAACCATGGCCGACGGGAAATACAGCAATTTGCCGCGCGGCC
The DNA here is from genome assembly GCA_025355485.1 of Pseudomonadota bacterium. Lineage (GTDB taxonomy): Bacteria > Pseudomonadota > Gammaproteobacteria > Xanthomonadales > Xanthomonadaceae > SZAS-103. Next base: position 13,499 of record JANXZP010000114.1, on the reverse strand, counting down.
CTGTCGGGGCCTGGCACGCGTTGGTGTGGTCGCTGAAAGGCATCGCGAGCACGTGGCGTTTGGAGTCGTCGTTCCGACTCGAGGTGTACCTGTTTGCGGTGTTGGCACCGCTCGGTTTGTGGCTGGGGCAGACCGGCATCGAGCGTGCAGTCCTCTTCGGCTGCCTGGTGCCGGTAATGTCCGCCGAATTGTTGAACTCGGCGATCGAGGCGGTGATCGAGCGTTACGGCGATGAGCACCACGAACTCGCCGGTCGCGCGAAAGACATGGGATCGGCGGCGGTGTTCGTGCTGATGATGAACGTGCTCGCGTGCTGGGGGCTGGTGCTGGTTCCGCGCTGGCTGGCGCACTGACGCGGGGTGGCCGGAGTGGAGTGGATCTTCGATTCGCAAATCTGGGTCGCGCTGATCACGCTGGCCACGCTGGAAATCGTTCTCGGCGTGGACAACCTCGTGTTCATCTCGATCTCGGTCAGCAAGTTGCCGCCCGATCGCCGCTCGAGCGCTCGGCGCTTCGGGCTGGCGCTTGCGTGCATCACCCGCATCCTGCTGCTGGTCACCCTGGTGACGTTGTCGCGGATGGATGCCACGCTGTTCACCATCGCGGGCAACGCGCTCTCGATCCGCGACCTCGTGCTGATCGCCGGCGGTGTGTTCCTGCTGGTCAAGGGCAGCATGGAAATCCGCGACGCGATCGGCGGCCGCGGCGAGGAGGAGGACATCTCCGCGCATCCATCGGCGGTGTTCGGCATGGTGATCGCGCAGATCGCGGTCATCGACATCGTGTTCTCGCTCGACTCGGTGATCACCGCGGTCGGCATGGTCAACCAGATCCCGGTGATGATCGCCGCGATCATCTTCGCGGTGCTGGTGATGATCTTCGCGGCCGATCCGGTCGGCGATTTCATCGACCGCCATCCGACGGTGAAGATGCTCGCGCTGGCGTTCATCGTGATGGTCGGCGTGGCGCTGATCCTCGACGGCCTGTCCGTGCACGTCGACCGCAAGTACCTGTATTTCGCGATGGCGTTTTCGGTCGGCGTGGAGGTGCTGAACCTGATCGCCCGCGCGCGCGCCGAACGCCGCGCCCAGTTGCGCGCCAGTCGCGCCGAACGCGACCAATGACGACCGCATGAGCCACTACTTCCACGACATCGATCCGATCATGCTGCAGCTGCCGGCATTCAATGTGTTCGGCATGCATTTCCAGCCGAGCATCCACTGGTACGGCGTGATGTACCTGCTGGGCTTCGGCGTCGCATGGTGGCTGGGCCAGCGTCGCACGCGCGCCGGTCGGTTGCCGGGTGTGAACGACCAGAGCTACGGCGATTTGATGTTCTATGCGATGCTCGGCGTGGTGCTGGGCGGACGCATTGGTTACATGCTGTTCTATTACGACACTGGCATCAGTTGGATGTGGCACGACCCGATGGCGTTGTTCAAGGTCTGGGACGGCGGCATGAGTTTCCACGGCGGCCTTCTCGGCGTGCTGGCCGCGATCGCGTGGTGGTCGCGCAAGCATCGCCTTCATTTCTTCGACACGGTGGATTTCATCGCGCCGCTGGTGCCTCCGGGTCTCGGATTCGGCCGGCTCGGCAACTACATCGGCGGCGAGTTGTGGGGCAAGGTCAGCGATGCGCCGTGGGCGGTGATTTTTCCGAAGGGCATGCCGGCCGGATTGCAGGACCTGGGTATGCCGCACCTGCGTGAACTCGCTCATCAAGGCGCTCTCGATCAATGGGCGCGACATCCTTCGCAACTCTATGAAGCAACGCTCGAAGGCATCGTGATGTTCACCGTGCTGTTCGTCTATTCGCGCAAGCCGCGCCCGCGCTACGCGGTATCGGGGTTGTTCGCGCTGATGTACGGCTGCTTCCGTTTCCTGGTCGAATTCGTGCGCGTACCCGATGCACAGCTCGGCTATCTCGCGTTCGGTTGGCTCACAATGGGGCAGGTGCTGTCGCTGCCGCTGATCGCGATCGGACTTGCATTGTTGTGGGCTTCGCGTCATGCGCCGACGCTAGCTCCATCATCGTCGGAATATTCGCAGGAGAGCGAGCGATCCAGGATGCGTTCGGGGCTTCGATGAGACAGTACCTCGACCTGCTGCGGCACGTACTCGAACAGGGTGCACACAAGGCCGACCGCACCGGCACCGGCACACGCTCGGTGTTCGGCTTGCAACTGCGCTTCGACTTGAACGATGGATTTCCATTGCTCACGACCAAGAAGCTGCACCTGCGCTCGATCGTGCACGAGCTGCTGTGGTTCCTGCGCGGTGAGACCAACATCGCGTACCTGAAAGACCACAAGGTCGGCATCTGGGACGAGTGGGCCGATGCGAATGGCGAGCTCGGTCCGGTGTACGGCAAGCAATGGCGGCGCTGGGCCGGCGCGGACGGCGTGGAGTTCGACCAGATCCGCTGGGTCGTCGACGAGATCAAACGCAATCCCGATTCGCGGCGGCTGATCGTGTCTGCATGGAATGTCGCGGACCTGCCGAAGATGGCGCTGATGCCATGCCACACGCTGTTCCAGTTCTACGTCGCGGATGGCAAGCTCAGTTGCCAGTTGTATCAGCGCAGCGGCGACATCTTCCTCGGCGTGCCGTTCAACATCGCGAGCTACGCGCTGCTGACCCACATGGTCGCGCAGGTGTGCGGGCTGGGCGTCGCCGATTTCGTGCACACCCTCGGCGATGCGCACCTGTACGACAACCACGTCGAGCAGGCGCATGAACAGTTGTCGCGCACGCCGCGTGCGTTGCCGACGCTGAGACTCAATCCCGAAGTGGCCGACCTGTTCGCGTTCCGTTTCGAGGACATCGCGATCGAAAACTATGACCCGCTGCCCGCGATCAAGGCGCCGGTGGCGGTGTGATTCCCGGCAGCAGCCTTTCAACAGCAACCAACCAGGGAAACATCGAAATGACAAGGCTGAAAACGCGCGCTTTGATCCTGCTGACGCTTGCAGCGGCCATGGCCGGGCAGGCGGAGGCGAAGAAGCTCGCAACGTTCGCGGGATCCATCGATCTGCCGTTCGACTTCCAGGTCAAGGATCAGACGGAGTCGGCGAAGAATGCCGTCTCGGGATTTTCGGTCTCGCAGGTCGTCCGGATCCAGATTGAATCCGGACCGCTCAAGGGCCATGACGCCCGTCTCGGCGCGTTCTACTTCGCCTCGAGCAAGATCGATTCCGCGCTCATGCAGGCCTGGGTACAGAAGTCGGCCGAGGACAACGCGGCGAAGCCCGGCGCGAGCGGCTTCGCCCCGGTCCAGCTTGCCGGATTTCCGTTCATCGTGTTGACCACGAACGCGAGCCATGGCGATGCGGGCGCGGCTTCCGCCGGCAAGGCTGCGATCACGGATGCGCCGACAGGCAGCACCAACGAACAGAACGGCGATCCGGACATGGCACGGATCACGACGATGAGCGGCACGATCAACAACGCGATGATTACGGTGTCGCTTTTGCACTCGGTGAGCGCGGAGTTCGATGCGTCGGCGACCAAGGCGGTCAAGGAACTCGACCTCGACTTCGGTTCGATCCTGAAACTGCGTTCGCGATTCGACCTGGCGTCGCAGGCGGCGATCGTCGACAAGAAAATGATCGCGCCGACCGGTGACTACGCAACAGTGGACGATCTCGTTCCGCGGGTTTACGAAATGTGGGTCAAGAAGGACGGACAGGGGAAACCCATCGCCGCGAAGAACATCTACACCTTCTTCAAGGTCGGATTCTGGGCGAACCAGCGCATGAGTTTCGGCAGTTTCTGCGATCTCGGCCTGGCGCGGGACGAGAAGGAGTTGGCGAAGCTGAAGAAGATCACGAGCGGTTCCACGACTGACAGGCTCGTCGTCACCGATGGGCCGGTATCGATCAAGTTCGGCGGATTGGATGCGACGCGCATCACGACCAAGCACACAACGCAGAGCGGGGCCACGACCACGGAGTCGGACGGACTGCGCTGGGTCGCGACCGACCACGACATCGCCTACGTGATCGACACGCTGACCGCCGGCGGCTCGTCGCTGGAGCGCAGCCTCGTTTCGCAGATCGATTCGCGTCCGCTGACCTGCAAGCCGAAAGCCATGCTGGTACTGGGCAGCACGCCAGTCGGTAACGACGGCGGAAGCCATTGATTGTCGGCGCAGGAACTTCGCGTCCGTGATCTGCATCGTCGCCGCCTTCGATCGCAACCGCGCCATCGGTCGCGGCAACGCACTGCCATGGCACTTGCCTGACGACCTCAAGCGATTCAAGGCACTGACGCTGGGCAAGCCGGTGCTGATGGGGCGCAAGACCGCGGAGTCGCTCGGCCGTGCGTTGCCGGGGCGGCACAACATGGTGTTGACGCGTTCGGGGCGCGCGCCGTTCGACGGGATGGATGCGGTCACGTCGCTGGACGCGGCGCTGGAGATGATCCATGACGACAGCGTGGGCGATGAGGAATTGATGGTGATCGGCGGCGGCGATGTGTTCGCGCTCGCGCTGCCGCTGGCGACACGCATGCACCTGACCTATGTGGATACCGTGGTCGCGGATCCTGATGCATTCTTCCCGCCATTCGATGCATCGATGTGGCGCATCGTTTCGCGCGAGTCGCATGCAGCGGACGCGAAGCATGCGTTCGCGTTCGAGTTCGTGGACTACGAACTCACTTCTTCGCGCGCTGGCTGATCGCCACGCTGCCGAGGATCATCGCGCCGGCGATCGCCATGGTGATCGTCACCGGTTCGCCGAGCAGCAGCCACGCCCATGCCACGCCGAACAGCGGCACGAGGTAGGTCACGGTCACCGTGCGTGCCGGACCGATGCGCGCGATCAACCGGTAATACATGACGAAGGCTAGGCCGGTGCACAGCACGCCGAGCAACGCGGCCGACAACCACGACTGGGTCGGGATCTCGTGCTGCGGCCATTGCGCGATCGCGAACGGCAGGGTCAGCAGCGCGGCGCAACTCAGCGTTGCCGCGGAGGTTGCCGCCGGCGGCAGGCCGGTCAGGTGGCGACGCACGAGATTGACGCCGATGCCGTAGAGGAACGCGGCCGTCGCGCCCGCAGCGACTGCCCAGCCGATGCTCGCGCCCGCGGTCTTGCCGCTGGCCAGAATGATCACGCCTACAAAACCAGCAAGCAGGGCGATCGCGCGCTGCTTGCCGATTTTTTCGCCGAAGAAAAGAAATCCGACCAGCGCGGTGAACAGCACCGCCATCGCATTGGTGATCGCGCCGATGCCGGCGGGGGCGCGCTGCGCGGCCCACGCGAACAGCACAAACGGAGCCGCCGAATTGATCGCCGCGATGATCGCGAGTTTCGGCCACAGCTTCAACGGAAACGACGCGCGATCGCGCCACAGGAACGGCAACAGGATCAGCGCGCCGAGTGCGAGCCGCACCTCGACCAGCGGTGCGGCGCCGAAGTCTTTCGCCGCAACGCGCATGAACAGGAACGACGCGCCCCAGATCGCGCCGAGCAGGCCGAGTTCGAGCGGGGTCTGCCACGCGTGTTGCTGCGGCAGAACTGCCGGGATTGCTGCGGCATCGACGGAGTTCATCGGCTGTCCGGGTTCGGTGGGTTTGAAACTGATGCAATGCTCCTTGTTGCTTCAGATAAAAACAAGCGCAGCTTTTTTCAATCAGGCTTGAAGCGGATTAAAGGCTCGTCTTCTGCCGTCCCGGCACCTGCACGATGCGCGGCGCTTCGCCGGGCGTCACCAGTTCGAGTGCGGTCAGCGGGCCGCCCCAGACGCAGCCGGTGTCGATCGCGTGCACGCCCAGGCCGATGAACAATCCGAGCGTGGACCAGTGACCGCAGACGATGCGCAGGTCGCGGCTGGCGCTGCCGGGCACCGCGAACCACGGATACAACCCCGGCGGTTGCGATCCGGGCGCACCTTTCGCATCAAACGCGATGCGGCCGCGCGGCGTGCAGTAACGCAGGCGGGTGAACACGTTGATGATCGCGCGGTCGCGATCCATGCCGCGCAGTTTCGGCGACCACGCGGGACGATCGCCATACATGTTGCGCAGCAGCTTGTCGTTGCCCGGGCCGTGCAGGCGCGCCTCGACTTCGCGCGCGCGCGCCTCGGCGATGGTGATCGTCCACTTCGGCATCAGCCCTGCGTGCAGCATCGCCCAGCCGTTTTCGCGATCGACGTGCATCAGGTTCTGCGCGCGCAGCCAATCCAGCAGCACGTCGCGATCGGGCGCGAACAGCACGCCTTGCAGATCCGGATTGACCTTGCGCTGGTCGGCTTCGCGGCGCTCGGCGATCGACAGCAGCGACAGGTCGTGGTTGCCGAGCACCACGGTGCTGTGGATGGAGAGCGAATGCACCAGGCGCAATGTTTCCAGGGATTGTCCGCCGCGATTGACCAGGTCGCCGACGAACCACAGGCGATCCGCAGCAGGATCGAAGCGTATTTTTTCCAGCAGGCGTTGCAAGGCGTCGTAGCAACCCTGCAGATCGCCGATCGCCCAGGTGGTCACGGCGCGATCGCCATCAGTGCAACGTGCGCGGCACGGCCAAGGTGAACGCGGGAATCGGCGCCTCGAAGCGGGTGCCGTCGTCGGCCAGCATGCCGTAGCTGCCCTGCATCGTGCCGACGCTGGTTTCCAGCACCGCACCGGAGGTGTATTCGAAATGTTCGCCCGGCCGTAGCCACGGTTGCTCGCCGACCACGCCGTCGCCGTTCACTTCTTCCACGCGGCCGTTCGCATCGGTGATGACCCAGTGGCGATCGAGCAGCCGCGCGGCCATGTCGCCGGAATTGCGGATGCTGATCGTGTACGCGAACACGTAGCGATCGTCGTCCGGCCGCGACTGGTCGTCGAGGAAGCGGGTCGTTATCTCGATATCGAAGGCGTAGACAGGCTTGGTCATCGGCGCGATGGCTCGTCGAGTGAACGTGTGATTGTGATCTCGATATCGAAGACGTAGACGGGCTTGGTCATGCCGCCATTTTACGGGATAGCCGGCACGGACTGGTGATGGCCGGCTAGGTGGTTGGCCAGCGCCACGAATTCGGTCACCGCAAGCTCTTCGGCGCGGGCCTGCGGGCGGATGCTGGTGACGGCGAAATCGGCGTCGATGCACAGCGCGGACAGGGAGTTGCGCAGCGTCTTGCGGCGCTGGCCGAAGGCATCGCGCACGACACGCTCGAACAGCGCGCGATCGACGATGCCGATCGATCCGATCGCGCGCGGCAGCAGGCGTACCACCGCCGAATCCACCTGCGGCGGCGGCCGGAACGCGGCCGGCGGCACGTCGAACAGCGGCTCGACCTCGCAATACGCCTGCAGCATCACGCTCAACCGGCCATAGACCTTGCCGCCGGGCGTCGCGGCCATGCGATCGACCACTTCCTTCTGCAGCATGAAGTGCATGTCGCGGATCACCGCCGCGTGCGCGAGCGCGTGGAACAGGATCGGCGAGGAGATGTTGTACGGAAGATTGCCGACCAGGCGCAGCACGCCGCCGTCGGCGAGCGCGGTGAAGTCGACTTTCAGCACATCGGCATGGATGACATCGAGAACGCCTGGGTTCTCGCCGATCGTGTCCAGATGCGCGAGCAGGTCGCGGTCGAGTTCGATCACGGTCAGCGCGCCGTGACGGCGCAGCAGCGGCAGGGTGATCGCGCCCTGGCCGGGGCCGATTTCGACGAGACGCTCGCCCGGCTGCGGGTTCACCGAGCGCACGATGCGTTCGATGATCCCGGCGTCGTGCAGGAAGTGCTGGCCGAGTTGCTTTTTCGCAGCGTGGCGCGTCATATGGATTGGGCACTCATGCGGGTTGAGTGCCCTCCGATTTCCCTCCCTCGCGCGAGCGGGAGGTAATGAGCTGCGTCTCGTGAGATGCCTGTGGCATCTCGCGCAGCGAAGAACGCCTGGAGGGCCGGAGGGCAAGGGCGGGGGCAACGATCCGGTCGATCAATCCTGATTGGTTTCGGATCGTCAGCCATGCGGAGTAGCTATCGGCGGCGCGATTTGAAGTATGCGTGCAGGCGCGGGTTTGTGTTCCCGTATCAGGTTCTGCAGCCGCACCGGCAGTATCGCCGCGTACATCGCCAGCGCTATGAACGCTGCCGCACAGACCAACATCGCCCAACCGCGCAGGCGCGCAGCACCGTCGCGCATGATCCGGGTGTCGCGCAGTACCCAACTGTGCGGCGGCGGGAACTGATGCGAACGAAGGATGCGCGATGCATACCAGCCCGAGTACACCGACAGCAGCAGCATCAGCGCGGCGAGCGCATCGAATACTAGGCCCACGCGATGCAGCAGCACGGCGTTGTCGGCGACCGTGAGCCAGCGCATGAGTGCCGGCAGACCCAGCCACTGCAGCAGCGCGCCCGCTACGATCAGCACGCAGATCAGCACGAATGCCTGGCGTTGGCTGGATGGATCGGCGTGCAGCATGTCGGAGTCTTCGACGCGATCGCTGTTCATGGGCGGCTCCCGGTGGTCGATGCGCGCGCAGTTTGCGCCATCGCGGTGGCGACCGCGATCGCGTGCAGCAGGCTCGATGGATCGGCGCGGCCGGTTCCCGCCAGTTCCAGCGCGGTGCCGTGGTCGACCGCGACGCGTGGATAGGGCAGGCCGAGGGTGATATTGACCGCGTCTTCGAAACCGGCGTGCTTGAGCACTGGCAAGCCCTGGTCGTGGTACATCGCGAGCACCGCATCGCAATCGGCGAGATGTCGCGGAAGGAACGCAGTGTCGGCCGGCAATGGGCCGATCAGGTGCATGCCTTCACTGCGCAGCGCATCGATCACCGGCGTGATCGTCTCGATTTCCTCGTGCCCCAGATAACCCTGCTCGCCGGCGTGCGGATTCAGGCCGAGCACCGCGATGCGCGGTCGCGCGATCCCGAAACGTTTGCGCAGATCGGTATCGAGGATGCGCAGCGTACGCAGCAATGCTTCGCGCGTGATCGCGTCGGGCACATCGCGCAGCGGCAGATGCGTGGTCGCCAGCGCGACCCGCAGTGGATCGCGCGACTGACCAACCGAAGCGAGCATCATCACCACATCGCATCCGGCCTGCGCGGCCAGCAATTCGGTGGTGCCGCTGTAGGCGATGCCGGCGGCGTTGATAGCGGCCTTGTGCACCGGGCCGGTGACCAGCGCATCGGCGTCGCCATCGAGGCAGCGCCGTGCGCCGAGCAGCAAGGCATCGATAACAACACGCGCGTTCGCCGGGTCGGGTTTGCCGAATACCGTCGCGACGGTATTCGGCAGCGGTAGCACCGCGATCTCGCCGGGACCGGCATTGGCATCGGGATCGCGCAAACGCAGCGGCAGCCCGATCGCGCGGGCTGCCAGCAGAAGGGTGTCGGGATCAGCGATCGCGACGATGCGCGCTGCGTGCGCCTGTTGCGCGATGCGCACGCACAATTCCGGCCCAATCCCCGCAGGCTCGCCTGGAACCAGGGCCAGCCGAGGGCGCATTGCGATCAGGTTTTATCGGACAGACGGATGTCCACGTAGGCTTCCGAACGGATCTGGCGCAGGAAGTTCTCGTACTCGTCCTGCGCCTTGCGGCGCGCGACAGTCTGGCGTGCGGCCTCGCGTGCGGCTTGCTCGCTGATGTCGTTGGTGCGGCTGCCGAGCAGCTTGATCACATGCCAGCCGACATCGCTCTGGAACGGCTGCGACAGATCGCCGTCCTTGAGGGCCTTGAGCTGTACGGCGACCGCGTCACCCCATGCATTGGCCTGGAACCAGCCCATGTCGCCGCCCTTGGCTTTGGTGGCGGTGTCGTCCGAGCTGGCCTTGGCGATCTCGGTGAAATCGGCGCCGGCGGCTAGTTGCGCGCGCAAGCCATCGATTTTCACCTTGGCCTGCTCGGCGGTCATGCCGGGGCCGACGCTGACCATCAGATCCTGCGCGTGATATTCGGTGACCTTCTGCACCGGAACCTGTCCGGCTTCGCGCACTTCCACCAGCTTGAGCAACTGGAAGCCGCTGGCACCGCGCAGCGGCAGGGTGATCTGGCCAGGCTTGAGGGTCTTGATGAGGTCGGTGAAGGCCGGCGGCACCTCATCGACGCTGCGCCAGCCCAGGTCGCCGCCCTCGAGCGCATTCGGACTGTCGGAATAGCGGATCGCCGCGGCGGAGAATTCCATCTTGCCCTGGTCGATCAGCTCCTTCACGCCTTCGATTTTGGTCTGCGCGGTCTTGACCTGCTCCGGCGTCGCGGCCTCGGGCAGCGCGACCAAGATGTGCGCCAGGTGCACCTGCGGGCCGCCGGCGCGTTCGGTGGCGAGTTGGTTGTCGACCTCGGTTTCGCTGACCGCGACGCGCTCCTGGATGATGCTCTGCTGCATTTTCTGCACGACCAGTTCGTCGCGCATCGACTTGCGGAACTCGTCGTAGCTCATGCCGTCGGCAGCGAGGCGTTGCTGCAACTGGGCCTGGTTCATCTTGTTCTGCTCGGCCACGCGCTGGACGCCCTGGTCGATCTCGGCATCGCTGATTTTCATGCCGGCGTCATTGGCGCGCGCCAGTTGCAGGCGCACCAGCACCAGCCGTTCCAGCACCTGTTTCTGCAGCACGTCAGTGGGCGGCAACTGTTCGGGATGGGCGGCGTATTGCTGCTTGACGTTGAGCTCGGCGCGGTCGAGTTCGCTCTTGAGGATCACGTCCTCGTCCACCACCGCGACGATGCGGTCCACGGCAGTGGTCTGCGGGGCGGCGTTTTGCGCGAGTGCTATGGGTGCGGCGATCAGCAGGGACAACGGCAACAGCAGCTTCAGGATCGATTTCGTCATGGAATGTCGGCTCCGGCGCGCCCTGCGGGGCGCGCCACATAAGGGTTCAGCGGGTGTATCCAAGGATATCACGGTCGAGTAAATCGCTCGTATTGCGGCCCAGTGATCCCAAGCCTTTGAGTTCGACCTCGAAGAACAGCGCAAAGTTCTTCTGGCCGATCTGGTTGCGGATGTAATCGCGGCCGATCACGCGCACCGCCATGCAGCAGTCGCCCCATTCCACGCCGCCCAGCGCCTCCAGGGTGGTGCTGTCCTTGAGCGAATAATCCCAGCGGCCGAGCAGCCGCCAGTTGGCGTCGAGCGGATACACGAACGAGAGGTCGGCCTGTTCGACCAGCCCCGGCCGGTAACGGTACGCGGCATTGACCACGCCGCCCTGTCCGAAGCGGTACTGGCCACGCAGCGAACCCAGGTCGGTGCGATGGCCGTGCGGGTCGTACTGGTACGAACCGCCGACGGTCCAGCGGTCGTCGAGGTTCAGGTCGGTATCGATCACGTAGTCGCTGCCGGAACGGTCCACGAACGGCACGCCCGGCAATTGCACGCGCGGCGGGCTGAAGTAATGGATCTGGCCGAAGCTCGCGGTCAGCCATTCGCGCCCGTCGGCACCGTCGAGCAAGCGGGTGGTAACCGCCGTAGTCAACTGGTTCGCGTCGGATTGGCGATCCGCCCCAGTGAAACTGTTCGTGCGAAACAACTGCGCGTAGCCAAAGGTGAATTGCTGGGTGTCGAAGACCGGGATATCGCTCTGGTCGCGATACGGCACGCGCAGGTAGTACAGGCGCGGTTCCAACGTCTGCACGAACGAATGCCCGAACCAGTTGGTGTCGCGTTCGAAATACGCGCCGGCGTCGATGTCGAAGATCGGCACGCTGCGTGTCGGGCTGGTGTTGCCGCCCGGCATGACCGGCGAGTCGAGGTTGTAGGCGGTATAGCGGTAGCCAAGTTCGGGCTTCACGTACCACGCGGCGTGCTCGAACGGCAGGGAAATGTAGGGATACAGATCGACGCGGCTGCCACTGTCGAGGACGAGCTGGGTGAATTTCACCGCCTCGCTCCTGACGCCGAGCTCAACGTGGTCGGCGATCGGCTGCTGCCAGCGGAAATACACGTCGGGCAGGCGGCGGTACGGCGCGTTGGTGTCCGCAAGCGTCGGATCGGTGACTTCCCAGTCCTGCACGTATGCGCCGGCGCTCCAGTAGCGCCCGCGGCCGTACACGCCGAGCGTGCTGGGCAACAGGCCGATCGCACTGCCGAAGGTCTGGCGGCTGAAGTCCTCGAAATAATGGGTGTCGCTGACATGGTTCAGGTCGGCGTTGACGTACCAGTTCGGAGTCAGGTTGGTGATGCTTTTTGCAAACACCGAGCCGCGATCGTAATGGCGCTGCGAATCGTTCGGCAGCCAGGTCGCCTCGATGGTGCCGTGGCTGTGTTCGGTGAGATAACGGAATTCGGTGTCGGCCATCAGCCCGCGGCTACCGTAGAGGTGTGCGGTCAGGGTGGCGTCGTAATTCGGCGCCAGGTTGAGGTAATACGGCACGGTGAGCTCGAAACCGCCGTTGCTGGACTGGCCGAAGCTGGGTAGCAGGAAGCCGCTCTTGCGCTCGTTGTCGAGGGGAAAGGTGAAATAAGGCAGGTAGAACACCGGCACGTTGCCGATCCGCACCGTGGCGTCGTGCGCGATGCCGACGTTTTTCTCGCGATCGATCTCGATTTTCTTGCCGCGGATTTCCCATTTGCGATCGTTCGGATCGCAGGTGGAATAGGTCGCGTCGGTGTAGGTTTCCTGGTCGCCTTCGACCCGGCCGTGCACAGCCTTGCCGTTGCCGCGCACATTGCGCAACTGGTACTGGACGGCATCGACCGTCGAGATGTCCTTGTCGAGGTCGCCGCCTGCCTTGTCGGCGGTCAGCCGCACAGAACTGTCCTGGTACCTCACCGAACCGATCGCCTGCCAGGTGTCCTGTTCGTGCTGGTAGGTCAGGCGGTCGGCGAGCATCCATTGGTCGGCGCGCCGCAATTCGGCATTGCCCTCGAACACGCTGGTGCCGGCCTTGCTGAGATCCGCCGAATCGGACTGGATGTCGGCCGGGCTGGTCGGCCGCGCATCCTTCAACCCGTCAGGCGCCTGTCCCGGGAACGCGGGAACCGCATCGCCGCGGCACAGCGCATATTCGTTGGCCGGATGCTTGGGCTGGTTGTGGGTTCTGACCTGCCCGGGAGTCTTCGCCTGGGCGAGAGTCATGGCGATGGCCAGGCTAAGCGGCAACAGACGAAGGCTGGTATGCACGGAGCTTCCTCGCAGAAAACCCGCCTAGCTTGCCGTAAACAGAGTGCAGAGGACAGAGGACGATTCAGTCCAGCAGCGCGCCCACATGCGCCACGCTGCACCTGCGCAGCGCATCCATGCTGTAGCCGCCCTCGAGCATCGACACCAGCCGGCCCTGCGCATGGCGGTCGGCCAGGTCGCACAACTGCGCGGTGAGCCAGCCGAAATCGTCGGCCTCGGCATCGAGTTGCGCGAGCGGATCGAGCCGGTGCGCGTCGAATCCCGCCGACACCAGCAGCAATTGCGGAGCGAACGCATCGATCGCCGGCAGCAGGATGTCCGACCAGGCGGCACGAAACGCGGCGCTGCCCGCGTGCGGCAGCAGCGGCACGTTGCAGATGTTGCCGACGCCATGCTCGCTGGCTGCGCCGGTGCCCGGATACAGCGGCGACTGGTGC
>JANXZP010000113.1 GCA_025355485.1 Pseudomonadota bacterium | reverse complement strand
GATGCAGCGCCGGCAGGTGCCGCAATGCGCGCTGGCTGGTGCGTCGACCGGCAGCGGCAGGTCCACGTACAACTCGCCGAGGAAGAACCACGACCCGCTGTCCTTGTCGATCAGACAGGTGTGCTTGCCGATCCAGCCCAGGCCGGCGTCGCGCGCGAGCGCGCGTTCGAGCACCGGCGCGGAATCCACGAACACCCGATGGCCGAACGGGCCGATGTCCGCCGCGATGCGGTCGGCGAGTTTCTGCAGGCGTGCGCGCAGCAGCTTGTGGTAGTCGCGGCCGCGCGCATAACGCGCGACATACGCGCGCGCGCCATCGCGCAACGTGGTCCAGTCCTCGTCCTCCGGGGTGACGCCGTAATCCATGCGCACCGACACCACGCGCAACGTGCCGGGCCGCAATTCGGCGGGTCGCGAACGCTTGGAGCCGTGTTGCGCCATCCACCGCATGCTGCCGTGGCGATCCTGTCCGATCCACGCGAGCAGCCGCGCTTCGTCCTCGGCGAGTTCGATGCCTGCGATGCCGCAGCCCTGGAATCCGAGTTCGCGCGCATGCGCCTTGATGCGCGTGGCGAGGTCGGCCAGTGCGACGGAATCCTGGCTGATCGTGGCGGCGATGGTCGGTCCTTCCATGCCGCCAGTATAGAATCGCACAATGCTGACCGCCTCAACGATGGTATTCCAACGGCTGTATCGCTCCGATGCGATCCGCGCGATGGAGCGCGCCGCGGTGGAGCGTCTGGGTCTTGACGAGGACGCGCTGATGGGGCTCGCTGGCGAGGCTGCGTGGCGCCTGCTGCTCGATCGCTGGCCGGATGCACAGCGCATCGGCATCGCCTGCGGACCCGGCAACAATGGTGGCGATGGTTATGTGCTCGCGCAGCTTGCGCGTGGGTCGGGGCGCGATGTGCGCGTCGTCGCGTTGCCGCAGAACGGAGCGCGCGATGGCGCTGGCGCCCGTGCTGCCGCCGCCTACGCGCAATCCGGCGGTGTCGCGACGCCGTACGCGGTGGGCGAGGTCTTGCCTGAAACCGATGTCTGGATCGATGCGCTTTTCGGCATCGGCCAGCATCGCGCGCTCGATGGCGTCGCGGCCGACTTCGCCGCAGCGCTCAACCGGCAGCCGCAACCGGTGCTCACACTCGATGTGCCATCCGGTATCGATGCCGATACTGGCGATAGCCTAGGTATCGCCGTGCAGGCGGATGTCACGCTCAGTTTCATCGCCGGCAAGTGCGGCCTGTACACCGGCGCCGGTCGCGCCGCTTCAGGCGAGGCTGTTGTCGATAACCTCGGACTCGATGAAGCGCTGTTCAAGGACATCGAACCGGCTGCGTTGCTGGCGCGCCCTGAAAATTTGTCAAACTGGTTGCGGCCACGACCGCGCAATGCGCACAAGGGCGATTTCGGCCATGTGCTGTGCGTCGGCGGCGATCACGGATTTGGTGGTGCGATCGCACTGTGCGCGCAGGCGGCGTTGCGTTGCGGCGCCGGACTCGTGAGCGTGGCCACGCGCGCAACCCATGTCGCCGCATTGATCGCATCGCGTCCGGAAGCGATGGCGCATGCGGTCGAGGAATCCGCCGAATTCGCATCGCTGCTGCAAGGCGCGAGCGTGATCGCTATCGGTTCGGGACTGGGGCAGGGCGATTGGGGCCGCGCGTTGCATGCAGCCGCGATCGCATCGAACAAACCGCTGGTGATCGATGCTGATGCATTGAACCTCCTCGCGCAACATCCGCAGGCATTGCACGACGCCGTGCTGACGCCGCATCCAGGCGAGGCCGCGCGCTTGCTGGATGTGTCCACCGCAATCATCCAGCGCGATCGTTACGCCGCCGCGCGCAAACTTGCTGATCGCAACGCGGCGACTGTCGTACTCAAGGGCGCCGGCACCGTCGTCGCCACGCCCGGCGAAATTCCGGTCGTGATCGACGCTGGCAATCCCGGCATGGCGACCGGTGGCATGGGCGATGTGTTGACCGGCACGATTGCAGCGCTGCGCGCGCAGAAGTTTTCGGCGTTCGATGCCGCCGTGTGCGGCACGTTGCTGCATGCGGCGGCCGGCGATGCGGCAGCGTGCGATGGCGGCGAGCGCGGCTTATTGCCGACGGATTTGTTCGTACACCTGCGCAGGCTCGCGAATCCATGCGTTCCGATTCCATGAAGCTTTGTCTTTCCGATGTCGCTGCGACCGAAGCGCTGGGTGCGGCGATGGCCGTGAGCCGTCCGCCGCGCGCGGTGGTGTACCTGCACGGCGATCTGGGTGCCGGCAAATCGACCCTCGCGCGAGCCCTGTTGCGCGCACTCGGAGTGCGCGGCGCGATCCGCAGCCCGACCTACACCCTGATCGAGCCGTATCGCCTGGCAAGCGGCGAGGAGGCGCTGCACCTGGATCTGTACCGCATCGCGGCCCCCGGCGAACTGGAATTCTTGGGACTCGATGCGCTCGCCGAGCAGGCCGCGTTGTGGCTGGTCGAATGGCCCGAACGTGGCGGGAAAGCCTTGCCGCAGGCCGATCTGCGGGTGGATCTGGCGGTGGCTGGTGACGGCAGGGCAGTCCTGCTGAAGGGCGTCACTCCGGCAGGAATGACTTGGCTACAGCGGCTCCGAGCCGACCCCAACCTGGCGCACTTTCCTGCTGTGGATTCCAGATAGTTGCCCTAGCCTCTGGATTCACAAGGGAAAAGTGCTTGAAATCCTTGCCGGTTTGCGGTATGAATCGCGCCCATGGGGAACCACCGCGTCATTTCTGGCCTTTCCGCCGCGTTGTTGCTGACTTGCAGCGGCATCGTGCCGACCGTGCAAGCGGC
>JANXZP010000091.1 GCA_025355485.1 Pseudomonadota bacterium | reverse complement strand
CTGGCGCGAGATCTACATCGTCGTCGGCCTGTACCTGGTTTGCCTCGCGTACGACTGGCGCGCGTTCCTCGCGATGCTGCCGTTCTACTATTTCGGCCATTCGCTGTCGTCGTTGAACGGTTACTACGAACACTTCAAGGGCGATCCGGACATGCCGATCGCGTGGGGCGTGAGCACGTACAACAAGTTCTACAATTGGATATGGATTAACAACGGCTACCACGCCGAGCACCACTACCGACCGAAGATGCATTGGACGCTGATGCGTGCGTTGCGCTACGAAATCGCCGAAGACCAACGCGCGAAAGGCGTGCACGTGATGGGGCACTGCCACGCGCTGGGTTTTCTCGATCGCAGCGAACCGGCCTATCTGCGGATTCGCGAGCAGACCACGGCCTGAATCTTCGAAGATCGCGTGAAGCCGACGGACGGCCGAACTCGTCGAATCAATCCGACTTGAACCCGATCTTCTTGTGGGTGCCGTCGCAGAAGGGTTTGTTCTGCGAGTGGCCGCAGCGGCATAGCCAGGTTTTCTCGACGCGGTCGATGGTGCGGCCGGTACCCGAGCAAACTTCGAGGTTGCCTTCGACTTGCAACGAGCCATCCTTCTGCGGCAGCACGGTCAGCGGGCCATTGCGCGCGGCCAGCGGCTGCGATTCCTTGCTGGCCGGTTCGCCGGTCGCGGCGAAACCGACATCCGCGTGCGAATGGTCGCACCACGGCTTGTTCTTCGACGCGCCGCAACGGCACAGGGTCGCGCGGAAATGTTCGGCGTCGACGCTGCCATCGGGACGGATCACACGCAGGTCGGCGTCGAATGCGAGCGGTCCGTTCTCGCGCACGCGCAACACATTTACCGCGGGAACCGGTTCACCGGGCGCGCCGTCGTTGCGTTCATAGGTGATCGCGCCGGACGGGCAGGCCTGCGCGACGAGCGCGAGATTCTCGGCGCTGGCCGCGTCCGGGTGGATCCACGGGCCTCCGACGTTCGCGAGGAACACGCCGGGCTGGCCGAGCACGCAATGGCGCGAGTGGATGCAGCGCCGCGCCTCGAAACGGAACGTCACGTCGCGACCGCGTACTTCCTCCACGTCTGGCGAGGCTTCCTGCGGAGCGTTCGGATAGGACATGCGGCGTCTCCGGTCGAGCGGTCAGTGCCGCGCGTCAATGCCACTCGAACAGGGTGAAATGCACCGGCTCGATCTTCTTGTCGCGCGCATCGGTTCGATCGGTTCGATCGTCGTCGCTGCTCTTGCGCAACTCGTACGGGAATCCGCCTGCGGGCTGCACGCGCACCTTGGTCAACTGGCCGCCGTGGCGGTATTCCTCGATCCGGTCGCCGTTGCTGGTGGTGTACGTGCGTATGTTGAAGCCGTCGGCACTGGCGTTCTCGTCGGGTTTTTTCGCCGGCGGATGGAAGGCATCGTCGGTCGGCTTGCGCGGCGCATAGGTCGGGTCGCCGTCCGTTTTCGGGTGACCCTCGGGCTCAGCGGCAGGATTGGTCGGTGCGGACTCGGCCGGCAACGGCTTGAGGCGTGGATCATCCTTGCTGATCGGCGTGGAAGCGGGCTGGCCGGGGTCGTCCATCGACGGCGGTGGTGGTGCCGGGGCGGGAGCCGGATCCTTCGCCAGTGCAATGGCTGGCGCGGTCGCCAGCAGCAGTCCGATCAACAACAGGTTGCAGCGATTACGCATGGCGGTTCTCCTAGAGTCAGGCTCCGATCTTCCCACCACGGCGGTCACGTGAAAAGCGCCGCGATCGCGATGGTTCAGGAAATGCCCACACCGCGATCAAGCCCGCGCCGCGCGCGCCTACAATGGTCTGTCGCAATCCGAGAGTTTCCGCATGCCCAAGCTGGTTCTGATCGATGGTTCGTCCTACCTGTACCGCGCGTTCCATGCGCTGCCGCAACTGACTGCACCGGACGGATCGCCGACAGGCGCATTGCACGGCGTGATCAACATGTTGCGGGCAACCCTCAAGGAAAAGCCCGACTGTACGGCCTTCGTGGTCGACGCGTCCGGGCCCACGTTCCGCGATGCGCTGTACGACCAGTACAAGGCCAATCGCGCGGCCATGCCCGACGAATTGCGCGCGCAGATCGAACCCATGCTCCTGCTCGTCGAGGCGCTCGGTTTCCCGATCCTGCGCATTGCCGGCGTGGAGGCGGACGACGTGATCGGCACGCTGGCCCTGCAAGCGCAGTCCGAGGGCGTGGATGTGACGATTTCCACCGGCGACAAAGACTTCGCGCAACTGGTTCGACCTGGGATCGTCCTGGTCAACACCATGAAGACACTGCACAGCGACGGCAGCCGCCTCGATTCGGATGCGAGTGTGGTCGAGAAATTCGGTGTGCGCCCGGACCAGATCATCGACTTCCTCGCGTTGATGGGCGACAGCGCCGACAACATTCCCGGAGTCGAGAAATGCGGCCCGAAGACCGCGGCCAAATGGCTCGCCGAGTACGGCACGCTCGACAACGTCATGGCGAATGCGGACAAGGTCGGCGGCAAGATCGGCGAGAACTTGCGTGCGGCGCTGGAGTACTTGCCCCGCAGCCGGCTGCTGGCAACGATCAAGACCGACGTCCCGCTCGAACTCCCGCACCACGCATTGAAGTTGCGCGAACGCGACATAGAAAAATTACGCGCGCTCTACACGCGCTATGGCTTCAAACAGGGGCTGCGCGAACTCGATGACAAGCCCCCCGAGGTGCGCGCGAAGGACGACGGAGCGATGCGTGGTACCGCTGCGGGGCACGCACGGTCTTCGACCATCGAGGAAGCGCCTGACTTATCGCTCGCGATCGCAGGCGACTACGAATGCGTCACCACGCGCGAACAGCTCGATGCGTGGATCGAAAAACTCAGCGCTACGGAACTGATTGCGTTCGACACCGAAACCGACGCGCTTGATCCAATGCGCGCGAACCTGGTCGGCATGAGCTTCGCGGTCGAAGTCGGTCGCGCGTGCTACATCCCGCTCGCGCATGTGTATCCGGGCGCGCCCGAGCAACTCGATCGCGCCGCAGTTCTCGAAGCACTGCGTCCGATCCTCGAAGACTCGAACAAACCGAAAGTCGGCCAGCACGGGAAATACGACCTGCACGTGCTGCGCCGGCATGGCGTGGCCGTGCGCGGCTATGCGCAGGACACGATGCTCGAATCCTTCGTCTGGAATGCGACCGCGACGCGCCACGACATGGACTCGCTCGCACTGCGCTACCTCGGCTACCCCACGATCAAGTACGCCGACGTCGCCGGCAAGGGCGCGAAGCAGATCCTGTTCTCGCAGGTCGCGCTCGACGACGCGACGCGCTACGCGGCCGAAGACGCCGACGTGACCCTGCGCCTGCATCGCGCGCTGCACGCGAAGCTCGCGACCGAGCCGGCGCTGGAACGCGTCTATCGCGAGATCGAGATGCCGCTGGTGCCGGTGCTCGAACGCATCGAAGCGAACGGCGTGCTCGTCGATGCAGCGGAACTGCGCCGACAAAGTCACGACCTCGGCAAGCGCATGCACGCGGCACAGTTGAAAGCGCACGAGATCGCGAACCGCCCGTTCAACCTCGATTCGCCGAAGCAGTTGCAGGCGATCCTGTTCGACGAACTCAAACTCGATGCCGTGGTGAAAACGCCGACCGGGCAGCCATCGACGAACGAGGAGGCGCTCGAAGCGATCGCCGACGCGCATCCGCTGCCGCGTTTGATCCTCGAGTATCGCGGCCTCGCGAAACTGCGCAGCACCTACACGGAAAAATTGCCGGAAGCGATCAATCCCGACACCGGTCGCGTGCACACCAGCTATCACCAGGCCGGCGCGGCGACCGGACGGCTCGCATCATCCGATCCGAACCTGCAGAACATCCCGATCCGTACCGAAGACGGCCGTCGCATCCGCAAGGCGTTCATCGCGCCGGCTGGACGCAAGATCATGGCCTGCGACTATTCGCAGATCGAGCTGCGGATCATGGCGCATTTGTCAGAAGACGCCGGACTGCTGCGCGCGTTCGAGAGCGGGCAGGACGTACACCGCGCGACGGCTGCGGAAGTGTTCGGCGCGAAATCGCCGGAAGACGTCACCGGCGACCAGCGCCGCGCGGCGAAAGCGATCAATTTCGGATTGATGTACGGCATGAGCGCATTCGGCCTCGCACGCCAGCTCGGGATCGCGCGCGGCGAAGCGCAGGATTACATCGCGCTGTATTTCGCGCGCTATCCGGGCGTGCGCGCCTACATGGATCGCACGCGCGCGCAGGCGAAAGATCAGGGCTACGTCGAGACCGTGTTCGGTCGGCGGTTGTATTTGCCGGACATCAATGCGCGCAACCAGGGCCTGCGCGCCGGGGCCGAACGCGCCGCGATCAATGCGCCGATGCAGGGCACTGCGGCGGACATCATCAAGCGCGCGATGGTCGCGGTGGACGCGTGGCTGGCCGTGCATGCGGCGGTCGCTCCCGGCATCCTGCCTCCCGCGACACTCGTGCATCCATGCACAGCGCGCGCGCTGATGATCATGCAGGTGCACGACGAGCTGGTGTTCGAGGTCGATGCGGATTTTGTCGAAACACTGCGTCCTGAAATCGTCGCGCGCATGCAGGATGCGGCCGAACTGCGCGTTCCCTTGGTGGTGGATACCGGTGTAGGCGACGACTGGGATCGTGCGCACTGATCGCGCGCTAACGATGTCGTAACGAACATCCCTGCCAAAGGTCATGTTTTCGTGAAGCACGCCGCGTTTTCGGCATGAATACATCCTGAATTCGCATGGTGAAGTGCGCTCGTCTTCACGAACTCTAAAGGTCAGTAATGGTCAACTAGCTGCAACGGACGCAACGTCCGTTGTCGGATGACTCTCTCCCCTGAGTGCATCCCGGAAGCCCACCTCTCCCCAGGGCCGGCTTCCAACCCCTAGCCCCGCGAGCCTACCCCTGGTTCGCGGGGTTTTTATTTGTGGCTTCATCGGCTTCGTCCAGCCAATCGCGCGGCCGCAAATAGTCGGCGAGCTTCGCTTCGGCACTTCCGGGTTCCGGCGCATAGCCGACTTCCCAGCGCACGCGCGGCGGCATGCTCATGAGGATCGACTCGGTGCGTCCGCCCGATTGCAGTCCGAACAGGGTGCCGCGGTCCCACAACAGGTTGAATTCGACGTAGCGTCCGCGCCGATACAGCTGGAACTCGCGCTCGCGTTTTCCGAACGGCGTGTCCTTCCGGCGTTCGACGATCGGCAGGTAGGCGTCGAGGAAACCGTTGCCGACCGCTTGCATGAGTCCGAAACCACGTTCGAAGCCGCCGTCGCGGAAATCGTCGAAGAACAATCCGCCGATGCCGCGCGCTTCGTTGCGATGCTTGAGGAAAAAATACTCGTCGCACCCGCGCTTGAAACGCGGGTAGAGTTTCGCGCCGAACGGTGCGCACGCCGCACGCGCGGTGCGATGCCAGTGCAGCACGTCCTCGTCGAACGGATAGAACGGCGTGAGGTCGAAACCGCCGCCGAACCACCAGACCCGTTCAGTATTTTTCGGATGCGCCGCGAAATAGCGCACGTTCATGTGGCTGGTCGGCGCGTACGGATTGCGCGGATGCACCACCAGCGACAGTCCGATCGCGCGCCACGGCGCACCGGCGAGTTCGGGGCGATGCGCGGTCGCGGATGGCGGCAGGGTCGCGCCGCGCACGTCGGAGAGGCCCACGCCTGCCTGCTCGAACACCACGCCTTCGCGCAGTACGCGCGAATTGCCGCCGCCACCTTCGGCGCGTTCCCAGGTGTCGTTGCCGAAGCGACCGCCGTCGACGTTTTCCAGCGCCGCGCAGATGCGCTGCTGCAGATCGAGCAGGTAGTCCTGGACAGCTTCGATGTCGGGCGCTACGGACATGCTCGGACTCGTGGATACAAGCCCGCATGATAGCCGCGCGCGGCCCGCCCGGACGCGCCGGCTATAATTGCGTCCATCGTGAATCACCCCGCCGACGCCGCCACCGCGCGTACCCACGCGACCGAACCTGTTGTAGTTCCATTGCGCGTGGACTTCTCCGCGTCGGTGAATGCAGCGCTCCGGTTTGCGTTCGTTGATGGCCATGATCTGGCGACGCGCGTGCGCTGCGCCTTACTGGCCGGGCCGAGCGCGCCGGAGACCTGGCATACGGGCGATGGCTACCGCGCGCTGGTGCTTGAGCAATCCGAATCGAATGGCGATATTGCCGATGCGGCGAAGTGTGCCTACGCGGGTTTGATCACGCGCGTGCGCGGCTCGTCGCATCCGTACCTGCTGCGGATCTGGAATTACCTCGGCGCGATCAATGCCGGCGAGGGCGACGCCGAGCGCTACCGACGTTTCTGCGTCGGTCGCGCCGCAGCGGTGGACGCAGCCTTCAACGACCCGCCGCCGGCCGCGACCGCAATCGGCTACGACGATGGTGCAGGGACCTTGCAGGTCATTGCACTGTGCAGCCGCGAACCCGGCATCGCGCTCGAGAATCCGCGCCAGACTCCGGCCTGGAATTATCCACGCGACTACGGCCCGGTCGCGCCGGGTTTTTCGCGAGGCGCATTGCTGGGCGCGGATGGCGCATCGCCGCGATTG
>JANXZP010000084.1 GCA_025355485.1 Pseudomonadota bacterium | reverse complement strand
ACCGCGAGCAGCATCGCGAGGCGGTTCTGTTCCAAACCCAACGTCACGCGACGCGGATTCGCGAGCGGCGAATGATCGACCAGCGCCTGCACCTCGACCAGCAAAGGCCGCGTGCCTTCGCGCGTGACCATCACCGCGCTGCCCGATTGCGGCGTCGCCGAGCCGGACAGGAAGATCGCCGACGGATTCGGCACTTCGCGCAGGCCCTTGTCGCCCATCGCGAACACGCCCAGTTCGTTGACCGCGCCGAAGCGGTTCTTGAACGCGCGCAGCACGCGGAAACGGCTGCCGGATTCGCCCTCGAAATACAGCACTGCATCGACCATGTGCTCGAGCACGCGCGGGCCGGCGATACCGCCATCCTTGGTGACGTGGCCGATCAGGAACACCGACGTGCCGGTTTCCTTTGCATAGCGCACCAGCCTGGCGGCGCTCTCGCGCACCTGGCTGACCGAACCCGGCGCGGCGGTGAGTTGCTCGCTCCACAAGGTCTGAATCGAGTCGGCGACGATGAGTTTCGGTCTCGCGGATTGAGCTTGCGCAAGAATGCGTTCGACGCAGGTTTCGGCGAGTGCATCGAGGCCATCGAGCGACAGCCCGAGACGTCGGCCGCGCGCCGCGACTTGCGCGAGGCTTTCTTCGCCAGTCACATACAAGCCCGACAGGCGCGAACCCAACGACGCGAGTGCCTGCAACAGCAAGGTGGATTTGCCGATGCCCGGATCGCCGCCGACCAGTACGACTGAGCCTTCGACCAACCCACCACCGAGCACGCGATCGAATTCGCCGATTCCAGTCAGTGTGCGTTGTTCCTCGATCGCTCCGACCTCGCGCAACGCGACGATCTTCGGCGCATCGCCAGCACCCGCGTAGCTTGTGCGCGATTGCGATTTTGCAGCGGCTGCGGCCGGCTCGATCACGATTTCCGACAACGTATTCCACGCGCCGCATTCGCCGCACTGGCCCTGCCACTTGTTGAAATCGGCCCCGCATTCGGAGCACACGTAGGCGGTTCTGGCTTTGGCCACGGGAAATCCGGACGCGCTGGAGAGGCGCCTACTCTAACCGGATGGTGGTCGCAGGGAACGAGACAGTGAACTTACCTGCCTAAAGTTTCGTCGCCGCAGCCTCAGTCAAGATGCGCAATTCTTTGTACAGCAGACGAACTTCGAGCATGTTGTGCACGCGTACCAGCAACTCGGCTCGATCGACCGGCTTACTGATGAAATCCTTTGCACCCAGCTTCAGGGCGCGCACTCTCTGCTCCATCAGCGCGGTGATCACCAGCACCGGCAGGTAGCCGTCGCGCTCGAACTCCTTGAGACTCTCCATGACCTGGAACCCGTCCATTCCCGGCATCAACAGGTCGAGCAGGATCAGGTCGAAGTCGTTGACTCGATGCAACTCGCAAACTTCGCGAGGATCGAGCGTTGAAGTCACCGAGGAATAACCGGCGTCCTTGAGCATCAACTCCAGCAAGCGGACGTTGCCGGCCACGTCATCGACGATCAGGATCTTGGCTTTGAGGATGTCGGGCGTGCTGATCATGATGTCGGTTCTGGCGTGCGGCGATAGTAACCAGTCTGCGGTTGCAGCGATGAACCTGCCCTGACATGAAAACCCCGCAGCGAGCGGGGGTTGCGGGGGAGCGAGACTGGGCGTTGCCAGTCACAGGCTGGATTTGAACAGCACGTCTCGATAGTAACGCTCTGCAATGTATCTCTTGACCTTGCCAAAAACACTGCCGCCAATCAACCCACCCACCACTGCGCCAAACTGGTTGTGGCCCGAGGCTGCCCCGATAACGCTACAGGCCAATGCAAACAAGATTACGACAAATAGCCAAACCCACGCTTCCCAGTGCCGGTACATTTTCCAGCCAAGCATGATGCGCTTCTGTGGCATTTGCGTTCCAGATGTATGCAGCGAAACAACTTGCCGCATTTGGGCGGCGCAGGCTTCGCAGCGATGGTATGAGCGGTCTTTCGTCTCATCCACTCCATGGTGCCGTTGAGAGGAGTCGAACCTCCGACCTACTGATTACGAATCAGTTGCTCTACCAACTGAGCTACAACGGCATGGATGTCTTTAACAGTCCGGCCAAGGATGGCCGGGCTCTTGCGGAGGGATCCGC
>JANXZP010000054.1 GCA_025355485.1 Pseudomonadota bacterium | reverse complement strand
TTCCAGCGCGATCGTGGTGATGTTCTTGTCCGCAAGCTCGTTCGGATTGCCGTTGGTCGGGCCGAGCGGATTGAGGTGGATCAGATCGAATACCTTGCCGAGCGCAACCGCGAAACCTTCCTTGCGCTGGCCGACGAACACCCGGCCTTCGCCGCAACCGTCCAGGCCGATCCGGAAGATATGGCTGTCGGCATAGGCCGCGTAGTTCGGGATCGACTTGGTGCCGATGTTGTCGAAGGGTTTGCGGAACGTCGTGCCGCCATTGCTGAGATTGTTGGCCGGAACCGATGAGGCGCTCCCACGGACACTGGTGACGCTGTAGGTCTCGATCAGGTTCTTGACGCCGTCGTTGGCGGTCGGCGTGCTGCCGAACTGGCCGATGTTGCTCAGCGGCACCGCAACCTGCACGCCGTTCACGTTGACCGTGCGGTTCTGGTAGCTGTTCTGGAAACGGAATTGATAGGTGATGTCGGGGAGCGCATCGCCGTTGTTGTCGATCTTGATCTCGTACAACGCGTTGGGATCGAGACTGAAATAGTTCGGACCGCCGTAGGCGTCCTCCAGCGGCGAATAATTGGCGAGGAAGGTCACGTAACCGTCGCGGCCGGCCTCGTAGCTGCGGAACATGTAGAAATCGGTGCCGTCGACTTTCGGGGTCTGGGTGATCAACGGCGCTTCACGATGGCTGGAAGCGAATACGGCGCCGGCGAGCATCAGTCCGGCGATGGCGAGAGCGATGGGCGTGCGCTTCATGTCGAATGCGTTCATGGGATCTCTTCCTTGAAGAGGGTGATGACGAAGGCCGAAAACGATGGCAATTTGCGATTTGCATTCGCTGATGCCATGTACGGTCGGGCGGTGAACCTTGCGGGGGTTTCGTGGTCTGTTCGCTGCCGATATTGCGGAGGCTGTTTCGGCGCATCGGCCGTTGCGCTTCGAGCGAGCATTCGCGCGTTGGCGCGAAATTGGCGTGAACGTCGCTTTCACCTGCTTTTCACGCGCGACACATCCAGCAGCAGGAAATCGATCGTGCGGGTAGTGCGAATCCGCGGCGGCAGGGGGAAAACGGCACGCCGTCGCCCCGCCGCATTCCGCAAGCGCGGCGATAACGCGTTGTACAAATGCATACTTCGTCAACGCCGCGCGCCAAGGCTCTTGAGGAAAGCGCGTCCCGCAAGCCCGTAGTCCTTGATGCGATAAACCCGATGCAACACTTGCAGGCCGCCTCCTTGCGGCCCATTCGCGAACCGGCATGATTCGCCGTGGCTGTGGCGGCGTCTGTCCGCTACCGAACGCGGAATGGGTGCGACTGCTTCGATGCTGCGGGCTTGTTACGTGAGCACGGTCGATCGATGTGGCGGACACCGCGCACGATAGCGAATAGTCCGCCTGCATGGCCGCTGGTTTTGCGAAGTCGGATTGTCGCGCAGCACGATGACGCATGTTCGGCGCATCCGTTACGATGCTCGTCCGTATCGCGGAGGATAGTCATGACCCTGACCCCGGCTTATGCAGCGCAAACCGCCAAGGCTCCGCTGGCGCCATTCTCGATCGAACGCCGCGCGCCGCGCGTTGACGATGTCGTCATCGACATCGAGTATTGCGGCGTCTGCCACTCCGACATCCACCAGGCGCGCGACGAATGGGGGCACGGCATTTTCCCGATGGTGCCGGGACACGAGATCGTCGGCCGCGTCGCGGCGCTTGGCAGCGCGGTGTCGACGTTCGCGATCGGTGATGCGGTCGGTGTCGGTTGCTTTGTCGATTCCTGCCGCGAATGCGCATCCTGCCGCGCCGGCGAGGAACAATATTGCGAACACGGCATGACCGCGACCTACAACGCGCGCGACAAGGAAGGCCTACCGACCCATGGCGGCTACTCGACGCGCATCGTGGTCGACCAGAAGTATGTGTTGCGGATTCCGCCCTCGATTCCACTCGATCGCGCCGCGCCGCTGTTGTGCGCCGGCATCACCACGTATTCGCCGATGCGCCATTTCGGGGTGAAAGCGGGCGACAGCATCGCGGTGGTGGGGCTCGGAGGGCTCGGCCATATGGCGGTGAAAATCGGCCGCGCGTTCGGCGCGAACATCACCGTGTTGAGCACGTCGGAGTTCAAGCGCGCGGATGCACTGGCGCTGGGCGCGCATGCATTCGCTCCGACCCGCGATGCCGACACGTTCAAGCGACTCGCCGGGCAATTCGATTTCATCATCGACACCGTCTCGGCGCCGCATGACTACAACGCGTACCTTGCGCTGCTGAAAACCGACGGCTGCATGATCCTGCTCGGCGTCCCCGAGCAGCCATCCACGGTCGCGGCGTTCGGACTGATCATGCGACGCCGCACGCTCGCCGGCTCGCTGATCGGCGGCATCGCGCAGACCCAGGAGATGCTCGACTTCTGCGCCGAACACGGCGTCGCATCGGATATCGAACTGATCCGCATGGATCAGATCAACGATGCCTACGAGCGCATGCTCCGCGCCGACGTGCGCTACCGTTTCGTGATCGATATCGCCAGTCTGCGCAAATGAGAAAGGCCGGCATCTCTGCCGGCCTTTCTGCTTGAAGCGTGCGTGAACGCTGCGGATCAATCGCGTGTGCAGACGCGTTCGACCGTGCGGTACCTGCGGTGCTGGTGGTGCTTCTGGATCTGGTTGCCGGCATAGCCGCCGGCTACCGCGCCGCCGATGGTGAGTGCGGTTCTGCCGCTGCCGCCGCCGAGCTGGTGCCCGATCAGTCCGCCCGCCACCGCGCCGATGGCGGTGCCGGCGACGCGGTCGTGATCGCGCACCGGCCGTTCGTGATAGACCACGACATCGTGGCAATGCACGGCCGCGAAGGCATTGCCGCCCATCGCCATGCCCATGCCGAGCAGTAGCGCTGCGGCGGTCATCGTCCTGATCGTTTTCATGATGCGCTCCAGTCGTTGATGGTGGGTGCAGACTGGACGTTCGATCCTGAACTGCGCTCCAACGCCGTAAACGACGTAGCCGAGAGCCGGTTGCCCATATACTCGACGCCGTATTCCTGTTCACAGGATGGCAATCATGGCGCTTGAAACCGTCCGCCCGATCGAATTGGTCGAAATCATGCAGGCGCGCGAACGCATCGCGGGGACCATCGTGCGCACGCCGCTGCTGCGTCTCGAAATGGGGCCTGAATATCCGGAGATCCGGTTGAAGCTCGAGAACCTGCAGCCGATCAACGCCTACAAATTGCGCGGCGCGGCGAATGCGGTGGCGATGCTGTCGGAGACCGAACGCCAGCGCGGCGTGTGGACGATCAGTGCGGGAAATGCGGGGCAGGGCGTCGCGTATGCGGCGAAAAAAGCCGGCGTGCCGTGCACGGTGGTGGTGATCGAAACGGCGCCGGCATCGAAGATCGAACGCATGCAGGCGCTCGGCGCGACGCTGGTCAAGGTGCCTTACGACGTTGCCTGGAAAGCCATGGAGGAACGCTCGTTTCCCGGCGTCGCAGGAACGTTTGTGCATCCGTTCGACGATCACAATTTCATCGCCGGTCACGCGACGATGGGATTGGAGATTCTTGAAGACGCACCGGATACGGCCGCAATCATCGCCGGAATCGGCGGCGGTGGACTCATCACTGGCGTCGGCAGCGCGGTGAAATTGCTCAAGCCGGATATCACCGTGTGGGGCGCGGAACCGGAAACCGCTGCACCCGCAGCGCGCTCGTTCGCGATGGGATCGCCGCAGGCGTTCCAGGAATGGCAGGCGTCGTTCGTCGACGGCGCTGGCGGCAAGTCGGTCTTCCCGCGCATGTTCGAACGCATGAAGCCCGTCGTGGACGGCAACATCGTCGTGAGTCTGGAGGAAACAAGGAATGCGATGCGCCTTATGGCCGAAAAAGCGCGAGTGATTTCAGAAGGCGCAGGAGCGCTGTCGGTCGCGGCGGCGCTGACCGGGAAAGCCGGCCATGGCCCGATCATCGCGATCGTCTCCGGCGGCAACATCGACTTGAAGAAATTCTGCGAGCTGATCGTCCCGTCGGCCTGATCGCGTGTCTAGGCTGCGCGTTTGCATAACCCGCGCGCCGATCAGCTCGCGAGTTTGTATCGATCCTGCAACGCGCAGGCACTCAGCATCAGCATCAGGACCTGATCGATCACGGTGCGTGCGCCGTCGTCCAGCGTCGGCAGGCGATCAAGCAACGCCACGATCTTGCGGCGGTCGAAGAACGGCAATGAGTCCATGATCGACCCGCGCAAGGTGTCCTGCATGATCTGGTGCAGGCGATCGTCGCGGTTCAGCGTCGCTGGCGGGCTCAGAAACGGATGTTTCTGGCGGCGGTACACGGTGTCGGTGATGACATCTTTCGCCGCCTCGCGCAGCACGAATTTTTCGGTCATGCCGCGGATCTTCTGGCGCACCGGCATCGAGCAGATCAGCTCGACCACATGGTGGTCGAGGAACGGCAGCCGGCCCTCGATCGAATGCGCCATCTCCATGCGATCGCCGAGCGTGGTGAGGATATAGCCGGGCAGCACGGTCTTGCCCCACAGGTACAGCGACTGGTGCACCGGCGCGCGCCCGCTGAGCTGTTGCGGAATATCCAGGCTGTCGAGCAGCGCCTTGAACGGATCGCGCTCGCCGATGCGTATCGCGTAGTCGTCGGAAAACAACCCGCGCACCTTGAACGCGGAACTCGCGAAGGTTTCCATCCACGATGGCGTGAATCCCAATCGCCGCGTCACGCTTGCGGTGGAAATGCCTTCGCCGTCGGGCATCAGCAATCCGCGCGAGACCAGGTTCATCCGGCCCAGTTCGGCGAGCATCTCCTGCACGTGCGCCGGATCTTGGCCCGCGCTGTCGTAGAGCAACATGTCGCGCCGGAAGTGCGGGTAGCCGCCGAAGATTTCATCCGAACCCTCGCCAGTCAGCACCACCTTGTAGCCGGCCTTGCGCACCGCATCGCTGAGCACGTATTTCGCAACGCCGTGCGCGTTGAAGCACAGCGCCTCGGCGTAGGCGGTGGCATCGAAGAAATGATCGGCGAGATCGGATTGCCTGATCGGCACCGGGAAAAACTCCGCGCCGCAGTGCGCGGCCATTTCCTTTGCGATCGGGCCTTCGTCGTATTCCGCGCGATCGAAGGTCAGGGTGAACGCGCGGATTGGATGGGCGAGATGGCGCGCGGCGAAGCCGATGACCGCGCAGGAATCAAGACCGCCGCTGAGGTAGCAACCGACCGGCACGTCGGCACGCAGCCGCAGTCGCACCGCTTCATCGAGCACGTCGTGCAGGCGTTCGGCGTATTCGGCATCGCTGCACGCAGGCATCGACGCATCGACCGTCGGATAGTTGAAATCCCAGTAACGATGCAATTGCACGTAGCCCGCGGTGGCGACCAGGTAATGGCCCGGCGGAACCTGCGAGATGCCCTCGAACAAGGTCTCGGTCGGATGCGCACCGGCCATCGAGCCGAAGATCGTCTGCCGGCTCCAGCATGCCGGCACGCCGGCGGCGAACAGCGCCTTGACCTCGGATGCGACGTGCAGTGTCCCGTCGTGCATCGCGTAGAACAGCGGCTTGATGCCGAAGCGATCGCGCGCGGCGAACAGCGTCTGGTTGGCTTCGTCCCAGATCGCGAACGCGAACTCGCCGCGCAACTGGTGCAGGCAACCGGCACCGAGTTCCTCGTACAAGTGCAACGCGATCTCGCTGTCCGAACGCGTGCGCAACGCGTGCCCGCGTTGCACGAGTTCGCGCTGGATGCGTTCGTGGTCGTAGAACTCGCCGTTGACCACGATGTGCAAACGCTCGTCTTCGTTCGCGATCGGTTGGTCGCCGGTATGCAGGTCGATGATGCTCAGCCGCGCGTGGCCGAGTCCGACGCGGCCGTGCGGCGCGATCCATTGCTTCTGGCCGTCGGGGCCGCGTTGCACCAGCCGTCGCGTTGCTTGTTTGAGATTCGCCGGCGAAACCGCGCCGCGCGGCGAGAACATTGCAACGATCCCGCACATGGCATTCCCCTGGTGACTGCGCCGGACGATCGAAACCGCTTGCGCGATCGCGACGGCCGAGCATACGCCGCCGCCACGATGCGAACAAACGCGTGCGAATGAATCAGCGCGTGCGAACGGATCAGTCGAATAATTCCGGTTGCGGCAAGAGAGAGTCGGCGTCGGTGAAATTCGCCAGTCCAACACCGACCAGTCGATAGCGCGTGCGCGACGGCAGCGTCACGCGTTCGCACAATGTGAGCGCGATCGAAGTCAACTCGTCCAGGCTCGCCGGCGGTAACGGCGGCGTGTGGCTGCGGGTAAGGATGCGGAAGTCGGAGGTCTTGAGCTTCAGCACCACGGTGCGACCGGTGCGGTGTTCCTCGCGCGCGGCCGCGGCCCAGGTTTTCTGCGCAAGCCGCACGATGTGCGGGGCGATGTCCTCGAGATGCAGGTCAGTTTCAAACGTGTCCTCGGCCGAGATCGATTGCGTCGGTTGATCCGGGTTCACGGCACGTGTATCGATGCCGTGCGCGAGTTCGTGCAAACGCAATCCGTAGCGGCCGAAGCGGCGTTCGAGTTCGGCGAGCGCAACTTCGCGCAGCGCGCCGACCGTCGCGATGCCCAATTCCGCGAGCTTGCCTTCCATCACCTTGCCGACGCCCGGAATGCGCCCGACCGGCAAGGATTGCAGGAACGCATCGACATCGTGCGGGCGGATCACGAACAGACCGTCGGGCTTGCGCCAGTCCGATGCGATCTTGGCGAGAAACTTGTTCGGCGCGACGCCGGCAGATGCGGTCAGGGAGGTTTCATCAAGGATCGATGCGCGGATCGCCTGTGCGACCGCGGTCGCCGAATCCAGCCCGAGTTTGTTCGTGGTGACATCCAGATACGCCTCGTCCAGCGACAGCGGTTCGACCAGGTCGGTGTGGCGCAGGAAAATCTCGCGCACGTGTTTCGATGCTGCGCGATAGCGCACGAAATCCGGCGCGACGAACACCGCGTCCGGGCACAGGCGCTCGGCGCGCAACGCCGGCATCGCCGAACGAATGCCGAAACGACGCGCTTCATACGATGCCGCGCATACCACCGAACGAGCCCCTCGCCAGGCAACCACCACGGGCCGGCCGCGCAATGCCGGATCGTCGCGTTGCTCGACCGAGGCGTAGAACGCATCCATGTCGATGTGGACGATCTTGCGCATGGCCTATCCGTTTTTTGATGTCGTACGATCTGAACATCCTGTTCATCCGTTCGAGCGCCAAGTCCGGCACATGTCCGTACTTGGCGCCACGCCAGAGCATGCTCTGGCGCGCGCAGGCCATCCATGGCCTGCGTTCAACCCGGCCGCGGGATAGAGTACGCCGCATGTGCCTGATCGCATTCGCATGGCGCGCACATCCGCGCTGGCCGCTGGTGGTGATCGCCAATCGCGACGAGTTCCACGTGCGTCCGACGACGCCTGCGGATTTCCTCGTCGATGCGCCGGATGTGTTCGGCGGCATCGACCTGCGCGCAGGCGGCAGTTGGCTGCTGGTATCGAAATGGCGACGACTCGCAGCGATCACCAATGTGCGCGTCGGTTTATCGCCAGAAACCGCACCGTGTTCGCGCGGCGAACTGGTCAAGACGTTCGCGACTTCCGATGCAAGCGCCGCCGAATTCATCGCCGCCATCGCGTCGCACGCGCACGAATACGGCCGCTTCAATCTGCTGCTGTGGGACGGCGTGTCGCTGCATTGCGTCGGAAACCACCCGCAATTCCACTCGATGGAAGTCGCGCCCGGAATGCATGCGCTGTCGAATGCGGACCTGGACGAGGATTGGCCGAAGGCGAGACGTGTGAAGCGGGCCTTGACGGATTGGTTGTCGGCGCAAACCGACGTGCCTGATGCGCGGATCGATGCGGAGCCGCTGTTCGCCGCACTCGCCGACACAATACCCGCCGCAGATGCCGAGCTGCCCGATACCGGCGTCGGACTCGAGATCGAGCGTCGCCTGTCACCGCCCTTCGTGATCGGCGATACCTACGGCACCCGTTGCAGCACGCTGGTACTGGCGAGTTCCAGCGGTATCGAGATGAGCGAGCGTCGTTTTGGCGCAAACGGGATACCCGACGGTTGCGGAGGATTTGCACCAGGCGATACCTGAACGCAGCGGTGTCGCGTCTGACGCCGATGCCCGGCGGGCCGCGTTGCGAGAGGGACGGTCGCATCGCTTCGTGACGCCGCATGCACAGGCTGAACTTTCCGTGTACTGACCGGTCGCATTGCCGTGGCGGATGCGTCGGCCGACAGTTTCAAGGCGGTTTCAACCATTTGGCCGTTCGGCGCATCCACACCTAATGAAGCCCGGCCCGCGAGCGCCGGTCTTTGAATGGGCTTACGCGCAAGGGCCTTGCGGCCTCCCGACAGATTGCACACCTTCCGGTGATTAGCGCACCCCGACCCTTCCCCAACCCGGAAGGGTTTTTTTTGCGAAGGCCGACCGCGTCATCTGGCGGTGCATGGCCATCGGCGCCCGGGACGGCCACAATAGGCGTTCGTGACGCACGGCGGACGGGGTGGGCAATGGGCCAGGTCAATGAAGCGCGGGTGCCGGACATCGGCGGCTATAGCGACGTGCCGGTGATCGAGGTGCTGGTCGCGGTCGGCGACACGGTGAGGAAGGATCAGGGCCTGGTTACGCTGGAATCCGACAAGGCGACGCTGGAAGTACCGTCGCCGTTCGCGGGCGTAGTGAAGGAACTGAAGGTCAAGGTCGGCGATACGTTGTCGGAAGGCGGCGTGGTGGCATTGATCGAGGGTGAGGCGACGCGTTCTGGCGGCACTGCCGCCAGCGGAGCCGAACGCCCGGCGGCTATGCCGGCGGGCCGGAATGAATCCGCTGCGCAACCGACAACTGCGCCAGTCGAGGCGAGCAAGCCGGCCGCACCGCAGGCGCCCGCTGCGAGCGCCCCGCCAGTCGCAGCGCCCGCGCCGGTGCAGGCAATGCCTGTAGACATCGCGCGCGACCCAACCCTCGACCCCGAAGTTGCCGGCCCGCGCACGCCACCGGTCGCGTTCGACGCATCCGCCGTTGCACCGGCGAAGGTGCCGCACGCATCGCCGGCGGTGCGCGTGTTCGCGCGCGAGCTCGGCGTGAACCTGTCGAAAGTGCAGGGCAGCGAACGCGGCGGTCGGATTTCCAAAGACGATGTGCAGGCCTTCGTGAAGTCGACGATGCAGGGCGGTGGCGCGGTTGCGGCGAGCGGCGGCGGGCTGAACCTGATTCCTTGGCCGAAGGTGGATTTCGCCAAGTTCGGCACGATCGAAAGCCAGCCCTTGTCGCGCATCAAGAAACTTTCAGGCGCGAACCTCGCGCGCAACTGGGCGATGATCCCGCACGTCACCCAGTTCGACGACGCCGACATCACC
>JANXZP010000265.1 GCA_025355485.1 Pseudomonadota bacterium | reverse complement strand
CATGCCCTCGATGTTCAACAGGGTCTTTTGCAACAGGATCAGTTGCGGCTGCAAAGTCAGTTCATAGCGACGCGCAACGGAAAACAGTTTTGCTACGACTTCGCCGAGCGAAATCTCCGACAGCGGCCGGGTGAAGTACGGTTCGCAGATCGTGCGCACGTCGGCTTCGAGTACGTCGAGCCGCAGCGTCGCCGGCATCCAGCCGGCTTCGATGTGCAGCTCGGCAATGCGCCGGTAATTGCGTTCGAAGATCGCGGTGAAATTCTCGGCCAGGTAATAACGATCGAGGTCCGGCAACGAACCGACGATGCCGAAATCCAGTGCGATGAAACGCGGTTGCTGCGGTCGCGACAGGTCGACCCACAGGTTGCCAGGGTGCGCATCGGCGT
The DNA here is from genome assembly GCA_025355485.1 of Pseudomonadota bacterium. Taxonomy (GTDB): domain Bacteria; phylum Pseudomonadota; class Gammaproteobacteria; order Xanthomonadales; family Xanthomonadaceae; genus SZAS-103. Next base: position 7,315 of record JANXZP010000265.1, on the reverse strand, counting down.
GGAAGAAATTGTCGCGGAATACCTGGGTATAGAACAGCCGCACGCCGGTCGCAGCAAGTCGCGTGCGGTCCACTCCGGCCGCATCGAGCGCGACGATGTCATCGGCGCGCACGCCGGATACGCGCTCCAGCGTCAGCACGCGTTCGGCACTGTGGCTCCAGAACACTTCGGGCACGTACAGATCGACCGAATCCGAAAAATTGCGCCGCATCAGGCTCGCGTTCGCGCCTTCGCGCTGCAGGTCGAGTTCGTTGAGCAGGGATCGCTCGAGTTCCGCGACAATTTCCTGCGGACGCGTGGTTTCCGGATCGGGGCCGATTTTTTCGGCCAACCTCGCAATACTCCGCAACAGGGACAAGTCCTGCGCAATGCGCTTCTCGATGCCTGGTCGCAACACCTTGACCACCACCGCGCGGCCGTCCGGGAGTTCCGCCGCATGCACCTGTGCGACCGACGCCGAGGCCAGCGGTGTGCGCTCGAAGCTGCGATAGAGTTCGGCGAGCGGCCGCCCCAGCGCGTCGGCGACGATCGCTTCGGACTGCTCGCCAGGAAACGGCGCGACCCGATCCTGCAAGTGCGCGAGCGCGTCGGCGATGTCGGCAGGCAACAGATCGCGGCGCGTCGAGAGCACCTGCCCGAATTTCACGAACAGCGGGCCGAGCTCCTGCAATGCGAGCCGCAGCCGTTCGCCGCGCGGCAAATTCGCCTCGTCGCCGCGCACGCGCACGAACGGCCGCAACAGCCTGAGCCGGCGCGCGAGCGCGGTGCCCTCGAGCAGCGTGTCGAGGCGATGCCGTAACACCACGCGAAATATCTGCAGGATGCGCAGCGCGCCGTTCACTCGCCCGTCCCGTTGCCATCGGACGTGGGCGCAGCGGCATCCGGCAATTTGCCTTGCAGGTTCCGCATGCGTGCGTCCATGCGCTCGACGCGATCGCGCAGCGCATCGACATCGTCCAGATGGGAATCCAATTCGGCGCGACCGACCACGTCGCGCGACTCTTCGGTCAGGAAGTCCGCGCCGTGGCGTGTGAACCGGGCTGCGCCATCACGACCGGCGCGCAGCGCAGCGCGCACGCCATTGGCGATCTGCACGCCAAGCACGTCGCCGAACAGATCGGTGAACGGAAGATTCCAGTCAGGGTTGTAGCGTTCGGCGAGGCATTGCAACTGGCGCGCGAGTTCGGCATCGCCGGCGATCTTGATCTTGCCGACGCCGACGATTGCACTCGGACGCAGGAAAGGTAGTTGCGCGAGCAATCCAGCGAACGTGCTGTGTACCGCGAGGTCGGGTTCATGCTCTGCGTCCGTGGGGCCGACCACGAAGCGCCCGTCGCGCGCGCGCAACTCCAGCGCCAATGCAGGCGCTTCCATCGTCAACCGGATGCGTTGTCCTTCCAATGCAGACAACGCCGCGCGCGTCTCCGGGTCAAGCGCGAGCAGGCGATTGAGCGCGCCTTCAAGCGCGCGTCCCGCAATGGGCTTGAACGCATCGAGTGCGGAGGAGGCGATAGCGGCCATGCGCCATTGTAGCCGGCCCGTCGACTATCGACGGGCCGGAGACCGCACCGGATGCGGTCAGACGGCTTTCCGCCTGAGGAAGCTGAGAACCGCAAGGATCAGGAATACGACGAACAGAACTTTCGCGATCCAGGCTGCGGTACCGGCAATGACGCCGAAACCCAGCACGGCGGCGATGATTGCGACGATAAAGAAGATAACGGCGTAGTGCAGCATGTCACGCTCCCTATGAATGCATTGCCATCATTGGCGTGTCGACTATTGTCCTTTCATGCTGAACGTCGCGTGTCCCACGTCTGCGCGAGTTTCCGCAAACCTTCCTCGAAACCTATCTGCGGGACGTAGCCGAAATCGCGGCGCGCGGCGGAAATGTCGTACCAATGCGTTGTCGCAAGCTGTTCGGCGAGGAATCGCGTCATCGGCGGCTCGCCGCGCAGAGGCAACAGCTTCCATAAACCTTCCATGACTGCGCCTGCGGCATAGGCGGCCGCGAATGGAATCGCACCCTGCACCTGCGGTGCCCCGACCGCGCCGAGCAGCGCGTTGATGGTTTCGCGCGCGCTGCGCGGATCGCCATTGGAAATGAAGTACGGCTTGCCGGCGCACGCCGAGCCGATGGCCAGATGGTCGAACGCATCGACGTGCGCCTGCGCGGCGTTCTCGACATAGGTGCTGTCGATCAGGTTGTTGCCGTCGCCAACGAAGCGCAGGCGTCCTGCGCGCGCGCGTTCGACCAAGCGCGGCAGCAACTGATTGTCGCCCGGACCCCAGATCAGGCGCGGGCGCAACGCGACGGTCGCGAGCGTCGCATCGTTCGCCGCGAGTACGGCTTTCTCGGCGATCGTCTTGGTGATCGGATACGCAGCCTTGAAGTGTTCGCCGTAAGGCGTATCGACCTCGTTGCCGCCTGCGACCGGATGATTCGCGCGATGGGTCACGCTCGGCGTCGATGTGTAGACCAGCCTGGCTATGCCGTGCGCGCGGCACGCGGCGATCACGTTGTCGGTGCCGACCACGTTCGCGAGCCGGTAACTCTCAAAGCTGCCCCATGCGCCGGCCTTCGCGGCGTTGTGAAAGACCGCGTCCATCCCGCGCGCGGCACCGCGCACCGCGTCCGCATCGGCAAGATCGCCGCGAAACTGCTGCACGCCGAGCGCATCGAGTTCCGGATACAGGCCACGATTGAAACTCACGACGGCGCATCCGCGCGCGACCAGCAGGCGGCAGATGGCCTGGCCCAGGAATCCCCCACCACCGGTAACGAGGATTTTCATCGCTCAGGCTCCGAACCGTCCGTGGTGCAGGCGCCCAGCCGCGCTTCCCTGCGCGGCGCTCTCGACGGCGCTAGTGTCCACTGGACTCTCGCAACCGTCGCCGCTCGCCCGCCACCACCGGTGACAAGAACTTTCATGCTTTCGCCCTGATCTGTCGCGTTGCCCACACTGCGAGTTTCTCGCGACCGATCTTCGCGTTGTGGCGGATATCGACCGGGAATTTCGGATGGAACAGAATGCGCTCGACCTTGGCTGTATTCACGAAGCCGTTGCCGATATGGCGCAACTCGTCGGCGATGCGCGTGTGCTGATCCTTGCCGACGCCAACGCGCAGCTCCACGCACAGCACCGGCACCTGCGTACTGCGTGGACCGACACCAACCAGGGCCGTACGACGCACATCGGAGTGCGTGTTGAAGACCGGCTCGATCTGCTCGGTGCACAAGGTCGTCTCCGCGGTCACTACGCGCTGCGACTTGCGGCCGCAGAACCACAGGCGGCCATGCTGGTCGAAAAAACCGAGATCGCCCATGCGGTGGACGATGCGTTCGCTACCATCCGCGAGCGGCTCGCGGATCTTCGCCAATCGCGTCGCCTCGGGACGATTGAAATAGCTGTCGGTTGCGGTCGGCCCGGCGACGGTGATCTCGCCGATCAATCCGCCCGCAGCCAGCAGATCGTCAAACCACGTTTCGATCGCGCCATCGTCAACACGGATGATGCGCACCAGATTCGGCGACGCCGGCCTGCCGACGCAGGTGCCGGCACCGCGCTCGGTCAATTCACGCGTAGCTTCCAGTTCGCGACCTTCGATGACCGCGACCGGCAGGCATTCGGTTGCGCCGTACGGTGTCCATAACTGTGCATTCTCGGGCAACAGCGCGCGCATCTTGATGACGACATCTGGCGGCACGGGTGCGCCTGCGGATGTCACCCGCCGAATCGTCGGCAACTTCGCGCCATGCCGAGCAAGCACGTCGACCAGCGCGGGCGACCCGAATAACTGGGTCACACCGAAGCGTTCGATCGCGTCCAGCAATTTCTTCGGATCGGCGCGCGCCGGCCGGGTCGGATCCATGTCGGGGATGATCGAGGTCAGGCCCAGCGCTGGATCGAACAACGCGAACGGTGGAAAAGTCGGCAAGTCCACGCCACCGGGTTCGATTCCGAACGCATCACGCAACATCGCAATCTGCGCGACGAAATGCCGGTGCCGATAGACCACGCCTTTCGGCGTGCCGGTCGATCCCGAGGTGAACAGGATCGCAGCGACATCATCGGGCCGCGTGTCGGCGAGTTGCGCTGTTGCGTTCGCGCCTAGCGCTTCGACATGTTTCAGGGATTCACCGCGCCAGAACCAGCGAGCGCCGACGGTGACGTGGATACGCGCGGACTTCGCCCAACCCAGTGAGACCCTCGCCGCATGCGCGAGCGGAATGCCGATGAAGGCTTGCGGTTGCGCCTCGTCGAGGCATTGCTTCAACGCTCGCTTCTCGATGCCAGGATCGACCAGCACCGGCACCGCACCGAGCTTGAACAGCGCGAACATCAGCAGGAAGAACTCCGGCGATGGCCGCACCATCACCACCGCCCGCATGCCACGTACAACGCCGACCTTCATCAATCCAGCCGCAATCGCATCGCTGCGCGCATCAAGTTGCGCATACGTCAGTACGACGTCGTAGCGCGCGAATCCGTTGCGTCCGCGCGAACCCGGGCAATACATCGCGACCTGGCCGCCGCGCTCGGCGGCCATGCACGGCAGGGTTGCGGCGATGTTGCAGATTTCACTCATGCGCGAAGTGTACGTGCTACGCGGGGATGCGCCTCATTGCAGCGGATGCGCGTCGAGCGCGTGTTTGTACAGGAATGCGCGGATCGCGGGCACCAGTTCCGCGTGCTTGTCTTCGAGCACGTAGTGCCCCGCATCCTCAAACGCCTGCACATTCGAACTCGGCAACGCGCGCACGAAGCCTTCGAGAAAATGCCGGTCGAACACGAAGTCCTGTAGGCCCCAGCCGATGAAAGTCGGTCGGTCGGCGAATTCGTGCAGGCGCCGACCCGCTTCCTCGACCAGCGCCCACGCGCGGTCGCCAGGCGCGAGCGGAATGTCCTGCACGAAGCGCAAGGTCGCGATGCGATTCGCCCACGAATCGTAGGGCGCGAGGTAGGCGCGCCGCACATCGGCGGGCATCGGTGCGGCGACGCCCTGCTTCGCCGCACCGGCCGCAAATGCGTTGAAGCCGCGGATCGCGAACGCGCCGAGCATCGAATCGCGCCCGAGTTTCAACTGCCACGGCATCGACTTCGCTTGCGGCAACGGGAACGCGGCGGTGTTGAGGATCACCAAACGCTTGATGCGCGCCGCGTGTTTCAGCGCCCAGCCGAAGCCGATCATCCCGCCCCAGTCATGCACCGCGAGCGTGATGCTGTCGCCGACATCGAGATGTGTGAGTAGCGCGTCGAGATCGTCGATGCGCGATTGCAGCGTGTAGGCATAACGATCATCGCCCGGCTTTTCCGACAGCCCCATGCCGATGTGATCCGGCACGATGCACCGATAACTTTTTCCATGAGCCGGATCGCTCAAGCCCAGCACCAGATGCCGCCAGTAATAGCTCCAGGACGGATTGCCGTGCAGCATGACGACGACTTCGCCATCGCGCGGGCCTTCGTCGAGATAGCTCTGGGTCAGGCCGTTCGCATGCACGAACGCCTTCGGCGCGAACGGATAGTCGGGAAACGGGCCGCGTGCAAGGACGCGCGCCTGTTCGGCGCTGGCCGCCGTCGGCATCGCCACCCCGTTTACCAGACCACTTCGGCCATCGAGCAGTTCAGGCCCGAGCCGATGCCGAGCAGGGCGACGCGGTCGCCTTTCTTCAGGCGGCCGAGTTCGCGCAATTTGCTCAGCACGATCGGCACCGAGGCCGGTCCGATGTTGCCGTGCTCGGCGAAGATGGTCAGCACTTTCTCGGGGTCGATGCCGAAGGCCTTGATGAAGGCCTGCGTATGCACCTGGCTGACCTGGTGGATCACGAACTCGTCGAGTTCATCGACCACCCAGCCGAGCGCGAGCTTGGCCGCGACGAAGGTCTTCTGCGCGAGCTTCAGGCCTTCGATCAGCAGGGTCTTGGTGTCGGTGACCATGCGGTCGAGGTTGCCGCGGCACAGCTTGTTCCATTCGGTCGCCGCGCGGGTGACGCCGCCCTTGTAGCGCGGCGCATCCGGCGTGAGTTCGCTGCGCGACAGCACCATCGCGGCGGCGCCGCAGCCCAGCGTGAGCGAGGCGAGTTCGTTGCGGAACTGCTCCTCGGTGACGTCGGGCGCGCACAGGCGCTCGAGGGTGTTTTCGTAGATGAGGTTGGCGGTTTCGCCATCGACGACCAGCGCGTATTCGATCTCGCCGCGTTCGATCATGCGGCTGGCGATGTCCATGCCGTTGAGGAACGCGAGGCAGGCGTTGGTGACGTCGAAGTTCTGGCAGGTGTCGCCAAGCCGCAGATTGCCAGAGATGATGCTGGCGGTGGACGGCTCGAGGTAATCGCGGCTGACCGAGGTGTTGACCAGCAGGCCGATTTTTTCGCGATCCACGCCGCAATCCAGCAGCGCCTTTTCGGCGGCGAGGGTCGCGGCATCGGAGGCCTCGATCCCGACGCCCCACATGCGGCGCGCGTGGATGCCGGCGATATCGCGCAGCACATCGGTCTTGATGCCCAGCCGATCCATCGTCGGCCGCAGGCGAAGGTTGATCGCGTCGGAGCTAAGCCGTTCCGGCGCATCGATATGCGCAAGACCGGCAATGGAAACGTGTTCAAAAAGCATGGGCTGAACCTGCGACCTGAGCCGATCAAAGCTACTAGGTTCGGGCCCCAGCCGCAACTTGCGGGCCCGGGTCACGCAGCGATGACGGGCTTCACACCGTGCTCAATGTGCGTCGCTGCAGCGGAAAGCCTGCCAGTGCTGCTTGCCATCGGCCGGCTCGGCCATGGGCTGGACGCTGTCGGCATGCAGGCTCAGTGCTTCGTTGCGCGCAAGGGTTTCGAGCTCGTCGCGTACGGCAATCTTGTTGCGTTCGTACGGGCCGACGCTGTCCTTGACCGACACCGCGATCTCGCCCAGCCGTTTGCACGACGTGGTTTGCTGCCCGATCGGCAGCACCCGCACCTGCGCCGCGCCCGGTTCCATCTTCACCCAGGTGCAGCCGGCGGATAGCACGGCGAATGCGATCAATACACTGCTCAGAACGTTGCGGCGCATAAGCGATCTCCCGATGATGCGTCGAGCATAACCCTTGCAGGTGAACCATCCGGCAACGCCTCCGCCATGCAGCGGAGGCGTCCGAACGCCAGCGTTACTACTTCGCAGGCGCAGCAGGCTTTGCAGCGACCGGCTTGCCATCGGCATCGATCACGCTGACCTCGCCGATGTTCAGCGCGCGCACCGGGGCCTCGATCTTCGACAGATCGCCAACCACGACCCAGGTCATGCCGGTCGACTTCAGGTCGCCCGTCGCTGTATGC
>JANXZP010000243.1 GCA_025355485.1 Pseudomonadota bacterium | reverse complement strand
CCGATCTACGATTTCCATTCGTTCCAGGTGCTGCCGCGACTCGGACGTTTGTTCGCGAAGGATGCGGGCAGCTATCAATATCTTGCGGAGTCGATCCGCAAGCATCCGCCGCAGGACGAACTGCAGGCGATGATGGAGGACGCGGGCTTCGCGCGCTGCAGCTACCGCAACCTGAGTGGCGGGATCGTGGCGATCCACAGCGGGTATAGCGTCTAGGCCCTGTTACGCGGCGTGCAGTAAACTCCACGGCCTGTATCCCCCACGCCGGTACCGCCATGCGTCTTGTCCTGCTGATGTCCCTCGTCTGCGTCATGGCGCTCACCGCCTGCCAGCGCAATGCCCCAGCGCCCGCCGCCGCCGCGCCGGTCGTCGCCAAGCCTGCGCCGGCCCCCAAAGCTCCGGAGCCCGCCATGCCTGCCCGCACGCACGACGAAAGCAGTTACGCCGAGCCCGATGTCGTGCGCATCAGCAACCTCACGCTCGATCTCGCGGTGGATTTCGACAAGAAGCAACTGGCCGGCAGCGCGACCCTGGACCTGGCCTGGCACGACCTGCAGCCGCATCCACTGGTGCTGGACACGCGCGACCTGGCGATCAGCAAGATCGAGGGCAACGACGGCACCGACACATGGGTGCCGTTGACGTACGAACTCGCGCCGCGCGATCCGATATTCGGCAGCAAGTTGACCATCAACTCGGCGCGGCAGATGCGCCAGGTGCGCATCACGTATGCAACCTCGCCGCAGGCATCGGGCCTGCAGTGGCTGGAGCCGGGCATGACCGAGGGCAAGCAACTGCCCTTCATGTTCAGCCAGTCCGAGGCGATCCACGCGCGCTCGTGGATTCCGCTGCAGGACACGCCGGGTGTGCGGTTTTCCTATAGCGCGCACATCACCACGCCGCCGAGCGTGATGGCGCTGATGAGCGCCGATAACAATCCGGCCGCCGTGCGCAACGGCAATTACAGCTTCCGCATGGAGCAGGCGGTGCCGTCGTACCTGCTCGCGATCGCCGCCGGCGACCTGGTATTCCGGCGCATCTCCGATCGTTCCGGCGTGTGGTCCGAACCGGAGATGGCCGAGAAAGCCAAGGCCGAGTTCGCCGATACCGAGAAGATGATCCAGACCACCGAAGGCCTGTACGGCCCATACCGCTGGACGCGTTACGACCTGCTGGTGCTGCCGCCGTCGTTCCCGTTCGGCGGGATGGAGAATCCGCGACTGACCTTCGCCACCCCGACCGTGATCGTCGGCGACAAATCGCTGGTCTCGCTGGTCGCGCACGAACTCGCGCATTCGTGGTCGGGCAACCTGGTCACCAATGCGAGCTGGAAGGACATCTGGCTCAATGAAGGTTTCACCACCTACGTGCAATCGCGCATCACCGAGGCGCTGTACGGGCAGGACGTGGCCGAGATGGAGCGCGTGATCGACCAGAGCGAACTCGCGCGCGAGATCGCCAACGACGACATCAAGCCCGCCGACCAGGTGCTGATCCTGCCGCCATTGACTGGCCGCGATCCAGACGATGGCCTGTCCGATATCGCCTACACCAAGGGCGCGTGGTTCCTGCAATTTCTCGAGCAGCGGTTCGGTCGCCCGACCTTCGATGCGTTCCTGCGCGGCTACTTCGATCATTTCGCGTTCCACAGCATTTCCAGCGACGACTTCGAGTCCTGGATGCGCGCGAACCTGCTGCCGAAGGATCCGAAGGCGGTCACCGACGCCGAGCTGCACGCGTGGCTGCACGAGCCGGGCATTCCGGTGTTCGCGGTGCGCGCGGCGTCGGAGCGTTTCAACGCAGTGGATGTCGCGCGCAAGGCCTGGCTGGACGGCGGCGCACTGCCGGCCTCAGCCGCGACGAGCAAGTGGATGACCCAGGAATGGATACGTTTCCTCGAAGGCATGCCCGAGACGCTGACTGCCGCGCAGGTCGCCGCGCTCGACAGCGGCTTCCATTTCAATGGCACTCCGAACGGCGAAATCGCGATGCGCTGGTATCCGCTCGCGGTGCGCAGCAACTACACCGCCGCGCGTCCGGGCATGGCTGCGTTCCTGCAGAAAATCGGCCGGCGCAAGCTGATCATTCCGATCTACGAAGCGTTGGTGAAAACCCAGGATGGGCTCGCGTTCGCGAAGGGTGTGTTCGAGAAGGCCAAGCCCGGCTATCACCCGATCACCACCGCGTCGGTCGAGGAATTGATCGCGAAGGCCAAGCCGGCGCATTGACGTGAAACGAGGGCGTGGCGCGCTGATCGCGACATTGGGACTGGCCGCGGCGACGGTCGGCGTGGCTGCGGTCGCGCCGGAATGGATCCTGTCGGCGGAATTCGCGCGGCAGCGCCTTCGCGCCGGGGCACAGCGCTATGCGATCGAACTCGCCGGGCATCGCTGGAGTTACCTCGACGCCGGTCGCGTCAAACCCGCGCGCGCTTCGGGTCGCGGCCGCAGCGCGCTGTTGCTGCCGGAATTGCCCAAACCGGTGATCGTGTTCGTGCATGGTTTCACCGGCGCGAAGGAAAACTGGCTGCCGCTGATGGGCGCGTTGGCCGCGAACTACCGCGTGATCGCGCCCGACCTGCCCGGCTGGGGCGACAGCGAGCGCCTTGCGCAAACCGATTACGGCGCGACCGCGCAGGTCGAACGCCTCGCCCTGTTTTTGCGGACATTGCCAACTATTGTGGGACACGAAGGGCCGCCGGCGCTCTTGATCGGGCATTCGATGGGTGGCCAGATTGTCGGCCTGCTCGCCGCGCGGTATCCGGAACTGGTGGACAAGCTGGTGCTGATGTCGGCGTCCGGCGTGCGGTTCGAGGAAAACGCATTCGCCTTGGGCGTGCTGGCCGGCGAGAATCCGTTCGGCGTAGCCAGCCGCGCCGACCTGCACCGTTACCTGAACATCGTGTTCGCAAAACCGCCGTTCGTGCCATGGCCGTTCGACGAGGCGCTGGTGCACCGGCGACGCGAGGACGCGGCGTTCGAGCAGGCCGTGCTGGACGACATCGGCCGCGGGCCCGACGCGTTCGCGTTGCAGGCCGAACTGGCGGCGATCCGCTCGCCCGCGCTGCTGCTGTGGGGACGGAACGACGGCGTCATCGATCCCAGCGCGGCGACGATTTTCCAGGACGGGCTGAACGACAGCCGGACGATCCTCTTGAATGCTTGCGGCCACATGCCGATGATGGAACGCACCGCCGAAACGGCGGCCGCCCTGAAGGATTTCTTGCGATGAACATGTCGAGTTGGGCGATCAGCATCCTCTGCGCGCTGCTGCTGGCGGGTTGCGGACCTTCCGGCAACGACGAGGCCGTCACGCGCGCGGCGGCGGATCGGCAGGCGCGCGAAGCCGGCGCCAACGAACTCGCGCGCAATTACGACCAGGCGCGCGCAGCGGGGCAGTACGAACTCGCGCAGGCTTACGCCAACCAGTTGCTGCACGACGCGCCGGGCACGGTCGCCGCGCGCGAGGTGCAGGCGACGCTGGCCGATACCGGCGTGCGCGTCGACGAAGCGCGCGACAAGCGCCGGCTGGAGAAACTGTGGTTCTACAACGTGGAGCCGATGGAAGGCGGCGGCGATGGCGTCGTGCAGAGTGCGGCGACCTACGCCACCCGCGATGCGAACAAGGACAACGCGCCGGTGCGGCTGGTGTTGCGCCGGCATCCGAAGTGGGGACGCAGTGTCTATCTGGTGCTGGACCGCGGCGAGTTCGATTGCGCTAAAGGCTGCAAGGTCGCGATCAAGTTCGACGACTCCGCCGCGCAGATGTTTTCCGCGACCAAGTCCGATCTCAACAAGCAGGCGATGTTCATCGACGACGAACAGACCATCCGCGACAAGCTCGAAAGCATCCGCGTGATCACGATCGACGTCAGTATCGGCGGCAAACCGCGCACCTTGAGCTTTGAAGTCGGCGGCTTCGACCGCGTGCAGCTCGAACGGCACATGTAACGCTGCGGCGCGCAGTACGCGCCGCTCACCGCAGCGCGTAACCGAACTGCTGGCGGAACTGCTCGGCGAATTCGGGGTAGTCGAATCGCTGGTTCTGCGTGCCGGGATGCTCGACCTTCAGCGCGCCCATCAGGTTGCCGATGCGGCCGATGGTGAGCCAGTCGTAGCCTTTCTCGATGCCGAACAGCAGGCCCGCGCGGAACGCATCGCCGCAGCCGGTCGGATCGGTGATGCGGCGTTCGTGCGCGGGCGGGACATCGATGGTCTTGCCGTCGGCGTGGATCGTCGCACCCTTCGGCCCGCGAGTGACGATGTAGGCCTTGACCTTGCCGGCGATCGTCTCCGCGCTCCAGCCGGTGCGTTCCTGCAGCAGGTTGGATTCGTAATCGTTGACGGTGACGTAATCGGCCTGCTCGACAAACGCGCGCAGTTCGGCGCCGTTGAACAGCGGCATCGCCTGGCCCGGGTCGAACACGAACGGAATGCCGCCCTCGGAGAATTCCTTCGCGTTCTGGATCATGCCCTCGTAACCGTCGGGGCTGACGATGCCGATGGTCACGCCCGGCACGTCGCGCACATGGTTCTCGTACGAACGCATCATCGCGCCCGGGTGGAAGGCGGTGATCTGGTTGTTGTCGAGGTCGGTGGTGATGAAGGCCTGCGGGGTGAACAGCTCGGGGATTTCCTTGACGCGGCCGAGTTCGATCCCGAGTTCCTGGAAATACGCGCGGTACGGTCCGAAATCCTGGCCGACGGTCGCCATCGGGATCGGATCGCCGCCCAGCAATTTCAGGTTGTAGGCGATATTGCCCGCGCAGCCGCCGAACTCGCGACGCATGCGCGGCACCAGGAACGATACGTTCAGGATGTGCACCTTGTCCGGCAGGATGTGGTTCTTGAACTGGTCCTGGAACACCATGATGGTGTCGTAGGCGAGCGAACCGCAGATCAGTGCTGACATCGAATGTTTCTCGGGCTGGTGATCGGAATTTTCGACAGTCCGGCCATGGATGGTCGGTTTTTCGCGATGGACTCGCGGAAAATGCCGCGCCTGGATGGCCGGAGTTTCGCGACGAACTCGCGCAACGGCCACGCATGGTAGCCTCACCAACCGGTTCGCGACACCGGCTGATGTGAACGAACGCACGGTATCGCCGGTGTTTCGCGCATTTGCGGCTTGTCCGGACTGGGGTCGGTTGCTAGGCTAGCCGACTTCCCCCGCTGTGCTTCGTCCCTTTCCCACGGTCTTCCCCTGCATGTTCAAGAAAATCCGTGGCTGGTTCTCGACCGATCTGTCGATCGATCTGGGAACGGCCAACACCCTGATCTATGTCCGCGGCGAAGGCATCGTGCTGAACGAGCCTTCGGTCGTGGCGATCCGCCAGGACCGCACCCCCGGCTCGCCGCGTTCGGTCGCGGCGGTCGGCATCGAAGCCAAGCAGATGCTCGGCCGCACCCCCGGCCACATCACCACGATCCGGCCGCTGAAGGATGGCGTGATCGCCGACTTCACGACCACCGAGGAAATGCTCAAGTACTTCATCCGCAAGGTGCACAAGTCGCGCTTCCTGCGACCCAGCCCGCGCGTGCTGATCTGCGTGCCCTGCGGCTCGACCCAGGTCGAGCGCCGCGCGATCAAGGAATCGGCCGAGGAAGCCGGCGCGCGCGAGGTGTACCTGATCGAGGAACCGATGGCTGCCGCGATCGGCGCGGGCATCCCGATCCACGAAGCGCGCGGCTCGATGGTGATTGACATCGGCGGGGGCACCTCGGAAGTCGCGGTGATCTCGCTCAACGGGGTGGTCTATTCGCAGTCGGTGCGGATCGGCGGCGACCGTTTCGACGAGGCGATCATCAACTACGTGCGCCGCAACCACGGCACCCTGATCGGCGAGGCTACCGCCGAGAAGATCAAGATCGAAATCGGCTGCGCGTATCCGCAGGCCGAGGTGAAGACGATGGAAGTCTCCGGGCGCAACCTCGCCGAAGGCGTGCCGCGCATGATCGTGATCAATTCCAACGAAGTGCTCGAAGCCCTGCACGAAACCCTCGCCGGAATCGTCTCGGCGGTGAAGCAGGCGCTCGAGCAGACCCCGCCGGAATTGTGCGCGGACGTGGCCGAGCGCGGCATCGTGCTCACCGGCGGCGGCGCGCTGCTACGCGATTTCGACCGGTTGATCTCCGAGGAAACCGGATTGCACGTGCACGTCGCCGACGATCCGCTGACCTGCGTGGCGCGCGGCGGTGGACGCGCGCTGGAGATGATCGACATGGGCAACGATTACTTCACGCCCGAATAAAATCGCATCCGCATCCGGTATCGATGGGCGACTGTCGATGCCGGACTGACCGAATACCGCTTCGCCATCCGTAGACGACCGAGGATCTTCGCGCCGCGTGGCCTATTCCGGTTCCAGCACTCCACGCTTCGGCGCCGACGGTGGCGGCACGCTACGGCTGCTGACGTATCTTGCGCTCGGCGTGGCGCTGATGGTGTCCGACCATCGCGGCGGCGTGCTGTCGCGGATTCGCCAGAACGCGACAGTGGCGGTCGAACCGGTGTGGTGGCTGGCGTCGCTGCCGGCGCGCGCGATTGCGTTCACCCAGGCGGCGATCTCCAACCAGACCCGACTCAACCGCGACAACCTCGCGCTGCAACAGCAACTGCTGCTGGCGCAGGCGAAGATCGAGCGCCTGCAGGCGCTCGCCGATGAAAACCAGCGCCTGCGCGCATTGCTCGGCGGCACCCGCGGCGATCGGCTCGCGGTGCAACTGGCGAGCATCATCGATATCGACCTCGATCCGGCGCGCCAGCGCATCGTGCTCGATGTCGGCGCGAACCAGGGCGTGCATCCGGGGCAGGCGGTGATCGACGCTGGCGGCGTACTCGGCCAGGTGATGACGGTCACACCGACCCGCGCGACCGCACTGCTGGTCACCGATCCGGATCATGCGGTTCCGGTGCAGGCGGTGCGCAGCGGCCTGCGGCTGATCGCCTACGGCAGCGGCCACAGCGATCGCCTGCTGGCACCGAACATTCCGCTGAGCGGCGATCTGAAGGTCGGCGACGAGTTGATCACCTCGGGCATCGGCGGACGGTTTCCCGCCGGTTTTCCGGTCGGCACGGTGGTCTCGCTCGCGCCCGATGCCAACCACGCGTTCGTCGAGGCCACGCTCACTCCCGCGGCGCGGCTGGATCGCAGCGGCGATGTGCTGCTGGTGTGGAACCTTGCCGATACTGGCGAAGCGGTCGGGCCGCCAGCGCCGGAGGACTTGCCATCGCGCCGCGCCACCGCCGCGTTCGCGCGGCGCGATGCGCATGCGAAAGCCGCGCAGCCGCCGACTTCGGCAACAGCACCGCAGCCGGCAGCATCGCAAAGCGTTTCATCGCGACGGATTCCATCGCCGCCGGCCCCGGAAAAACGCCGATGAAGCGAGCGAATGCCGGCGCTTACTGGTTGCCGCTCAGCCTGCTGCTCGCGCTGCTGCTGGGCTTGCTGCCGTTGCCCGATGCGATCGCGCCGTTGCGCCCGTATTTCCTCGGCCTAGTCTTGGTTTACTGGCTGCTGGAAACGCCCGATCGCATCGGCATGGGCGCAGCGTTCGTGGTCGGTCTGATAGGCGACCTCGCGTTCGGCACCCTGATCGGCGAACAGGCGCTGCGGCTCACGGTGCTGGCTTTCATCGTGCAGCGTTTCCGCGCGAGGCTGCGGTTTTTCCCGTTGTGGCAGCAAAGCCTCGCGGTGTTCGCGCTGCTCGCGAACGATCGCGTGATCGCCGCCGTGGCGCGGCTGGCGATCGGCGAAGGCATGCCGCGCTGGACTTTCTGGTTGTCGCCGCTGCTCGCGCTGCCGTTGTGGCCGTGGCTGGTGCTGCTGTTCGACACCTTGCGGATGCGCGCGCGCGAACGCCGGCCATGATTGCCAAGCCGGTCAAGAAAGTTTCTTCGTGAAAAACTCTGCGCGACCGCTGAAGAACCTGCACGCCGAAGCCGCGCTTTTCCGCGAACGCGCGATGCAGGGTTTCATCATCATCGCCGCGAGCCTGCTGTTGCTGGCGGGCTGGTATTTCCGCCTGCAGGTGATCCAGCACGCCGAATTCAGCAACCGCGCCGAAGCCAACCGCATCAAGCAGCGTCCGATCGTGCCCGCGCGTGGATTGATCTTCGATCGCAGCGGCAAGTTGCTCGCCGACAACGTGCAGGCGTGGCGGCTGGAAATCACCGCCGACGAAGTGCCCGACCTCAAGGACACGCTCAGGCGGCTCGCGAAAATCGTCGCGTTGTCGGACGACGACCTCGCCACGTTCGACAAGTTGCGTCATGCGACGCGTGGATTCCGCGCGGTGCCGCTCAAGCTCGGCCTGAGCGAGGCCGAAGTCGCGCGTTTCGCGATCGACCGCCACAACTTTCCCGGTGTCGAGGTCACGCCGTACCTCACCCGCCGTTATCCGTACGGCGATCTGTTCGCGCATGTGATCGGCTACGTCGGCCGGGTCGATGCCGACGACATCGCAAGGTTCGGCGATACCCGCTACGCGGTGCTCAGCCAGCTCGGCAAGTCCGGGCTCGAACGCTATTACGAGGATCGCCTGCGCGGACAGATCGGTTACGAACAGGTCGAGACGAATGTCGAGGGTCGGTCGCTGCGCGTGCTCGGGCGCACTCCGGCGAAACCGGGATCCGATCTCACGCTGAGCATCGATGCCGACCTGCAGCGCACGCTGGTCGAGGCGTTCGGCAACTACGACGGCGCGGCGGTCGCGGTGGATCCGCGCAACGGCGAAATCCTCGCGATGGTGAGCCTGCCGGCGTTCGACCCGAACCTGTTCATCAACGGCATTTCGCACGCCGACTACGATGCGTTGACCACGAACGTGTCCAAACCTCTGTTCAACCGAGTGCTGGTCGGCGGCACGCTGCCCGGTTCGACGATCAAGCCCTTCGCCGCATTGGCCGGACTCGAATCGGGCGTGCGCAAGGACACCGACCGCACCCTGTCCACCGGCGAGTTCCACATTCCCGGCCAGAAGCGCGGTTATCGCGATGCGGAAGCCGGAGGTGCCGGCTGGGTCGATCTGCGGATGTCGATCGCGCACTCGGTCAACACCTACTACTACAAGCTCGCGATGGACATGGGCATCGACCGTTTCGACCAGTACATGAGCCGCTACGGATTCGGCCGCAAGACCGGCGTCGACCTGAGCGGCGAAAGCATCGGCGTGCTGCCGTCGCCGGAGTGGAAGCGCAAGCGCTTCAAGCAGGAATGGTTCCTCGGCGAGACCATCATCTCCGGCATCGGCCAAGGGTATTGGGTGGTGACGCCGTTGCAGCTCGCGCAGGGAGTCGCCGCGCTCGCCGACGATGGCGTGCGCCAGCAACTGCATCTGGTGCGCAGCACGCGCGATGGTTTCAGCGCGCCGTGGCTCACGCTGCCGCAGCCACGTGGCGAGCCGATCGCGACCAATCGCGACAACCTCACCGCGGTGCGCGAGGGCATGATCGCGGTCACCCAGATCGGCACTGCGCGCGCGATCGGCCTGCACGCGCCGTACCTGATCGCCGGCAAGACCGGCACTGCCCAGCGCGTCGGCCGCAAGGGCAATATCAGCGTCGATCCGCGTGCGTTGCCGGTGAACCTGCGGCACCAGTCGCTGTTCATCGCCTACGCGCCAGCGAACGCGCCGACGATTGCGATTGCGGTGGTGGTCGAGCACGGCGGCTACGGCGCGACCGCGGCGGCGCCGATCGCGCGTACCGTGCTCGATGCATGGTTGCTCAAGCAAACGCCCGAGCAGGTCGCGGCCGACCTCGCGCACGCCAAACCCGGCGCGGTGCAGGATGCGCCCGACGATGCCGCCGCGGTGCCGGCTGCACCGGATAATCCTTCGGCGCAAACTCCGGATCCTGCGCAACAGAGACCGTCGCCATGAATGCATTCACGCGCTGGTTCCGTGGCCTCGGCACGCGCTTTGCCGACACCATCGACATCCCGTTGCTGGTCGCACTTCTGGCGGTGATGACGGTTTCGCTGATGGTGCTGCATAGCGCCGGTAACAGCAGCATGGGGCTGGTGTTCGCGCAGGGCGCTCGGTTCGCGGCAGGGCTGGGCGCGCTGTTCGTGTTCGCGCAGGTTCCACCGGCGCGATTGCGGATCTGGACGCCGTGGCTGTTCGCGGCGACGCTCGGCCTGCTGTTGCTCGTTCCGCTCATTGGAACAGGACAAAGTGCGCGTTCGTGGATCCACCTCGGCGTGTTCTACATCCAGCCTTCAGAGTTGCTGAAACTGACGGTGCCGATGATGGTCGCGTGGTACCTGCATCGCGAACAACTGCCGCCGGGCTGGAAAACCCTCGCGGTGTGCGCGGTGATCATCGGCATCCCGAGCGCATTGATCGTGATCCAGCCCGCGTTCGGCACCGGGGTGCTGGTCGGCGCCAGCGGCGTGTTCGTGATCTTCCTCGCCGGCCTGGCCTGGTGGCGGATCGGCCTGCTCGCGGGACTGGCCTCGGCGGTCGCGCCGCTGGTCTGGTTTTTCGTGCTGCACGATTTCCAGCGAGCGCGCATCTTCAATTTCCTCGACCCCGAACACGATCCGCAGGGCAGCGGCTGGAACATCATCCAGTCGAAGATCGCGGTCGGTTCCGGCGGATTGCTCGGCAAGGGCTGGGAGCACAGCACCCAGGCGCACCTGAACTTCCTGCCCGAACACACCACCGATTTCATCTTCGCGGTGCTGTCGGAGGAATTCGGCTGGGTCGGCGTGTGCACGCTGCTCGCGCTGTACCTGTTCATTGTCGGCCGCTGCCTGTGGATCGCGGCGAACGCGCGCGAGACCTACGCGCGATTGCTGGCCGGCGCGCTCGCGATGACTTTCTTCGTGTACGTGATGGTCAACGGCGGGATGGTGTCCGGCCTGCTGCCGGTGGTCGGCGTGCCGATGCCGCTGCTGAGCTACGGCGGCACCTCGGCGGTGTCGCTGCTGGCCGGTTTCGGCATCGTGATGTCGGTGTACGCGCACCGGCGGTTCATGGGCACGTGATGCGCGATCACGCCGAACATTCCTTCATCAACCTGATACATTCGCGCCCATGAATTCATCCGCATTGCGCCGCGTCGCGCTCGCCTTCGTTTCATCCACGTTGTTGTTCGCTGTTCCATTGCGCGCGCAGGAAAAGCCCGCGCCGGCCGAACTGAACGCGTTCGCGCAGCAGGCCGCGAAAACCTACGGCCTCGACGCGCAGGAAGTGCTCGCCATGCTCGCGCAGGCGAAATACCGGCAGAGCACGGTGGACGCGATGTCGCGTCCGGCCGAAGCGGTGAAGACCTGGAAGGATTACCGCCCCATCTTCGTGACGGCCAAGCGCATCCACGACGGCCGCGCGTTCCTCGCTGCGTACCGCAAACAGCTGATGCAGGTGCAGGCCGATACCGGGGTGCCGGCGGAATTGATCGTCGCGATCATCGGGGTGGAAACCGGTTACGGCGGCAACACCGGTTCGTACCGCGTGCTCGATGCGCTGTACACGCTCACGTTCTGGTATCCGCGCAGCGGCGATCCGGCGAAGAAGCAGCACGAGGACGATCGCCAGGCGTTCTTCCGCGACCAGCTCGCGCAATTGTGCGCACTCGCGAAGGAACAACGTTTTCCGGTCACTTCGCTCAGCGGCAGCTACGCCGGCGCGATGGGCTGGGCGCAGTTCATGCCGTCGAGTTACCGCCAGTACGCGAAGGACGGCGATGGCGACGGTCGCGTCGATCTGTTCGGCGGATCGATGCCCGATTTGTTCGCGTCGGTCGCGAATTATTTTGTCGGCTACGGCTGGCAGAAGGACCAGCCGGTCGCGGTGCGCGCGATCCACGACCCGGCGACGATGGTGTTCGCGCCCGACGACCTGCTGCCGAATTATTCGCTCGCGCAACTCGGCGAAAAAGGCTATCGGCCGCAGGTTTCGCTGGGCCGTCCTATGAACGGCTCACTGCTCACGCTCGAAGGCACGCAGGGCAGCGAAAGCTGGATCGTGTTCCAGGATTTCTACACGATCACCCGCTACAACCACTCGCCGATGTACGCGATGGCGGTGTACCAACTCGCCGAGGCGATCGCCGACAAGGAACAGATCGCCAAAGATACCAACGCATCGCAATGAAGCGTCGACGTACATCCATGACGATGTTGCATCGAATCCTCGCGTTGTCGTTCGCGCTGCTGCTCGCGGCCTGCGCCGGGCATCCGCAGAAGAAACCGCCCCCTGCTCCTGCGCAGACGCACGCACCCGCGCGCGCACCGGCGCGCAAACCGTGGAAGCCGCAGGGGTCGTATACGCCGGGCGGCCTGTATGCGCCCGACGTCGCCGATGGCGCGCCGGAAATTCCGCCCGACGTCGCCAACCTGCCCGAACCCGTGCCGCATGCCGAGCCGCTGTCGCGCTACGGCAATCGCTCGCCTTACGTCGTGCTCGACAAGACCTACACGGTGCTGCCCAGCGCGGCCGGTTACGTCGAACGCGGGATCGCGTCGTGGTACGGCACTAAGTTCGACGGTCGCCCGACCTCGAGTTTCGAGCCCTACGACATGTACCAG